>JAZQBH010000047.1:0-7327 GCA_045545655.1 Oscillospiraceae bacterium | reverse complement strand
AATGCCGAGGGCAAAGAATTTCCGCTCTATTATGACGGAGTAAACGAAAAAGGACTTGCTATGGCAGGACTTAATTTCGTGGGGAATGCCGTCTATGGCACGAAATCAAGCGGCAGCATTACCCTTGCTCCACACGAGTGTATCCCATATATTCTCGGCACGTGCAACAGCCTTGGTGCGGCACGGTCAGCGCTGAGCGAAATCCGCCTTGAGGATATCCCCTTTTCAGAGAATTACCCCACAGCCAGCCTCCACTGGATAATCGCCGATAAAACAGGCGCAGTAACAGTTGAAAGCACCAAGCACGGTATGTTCGTGTACGAAAACCCCGTAGGCGTGCTCACCAATAACCCCGAATTTCCGCAGCAGCTGCAAGGGCTTGCGGATATTGCAATGCTCACGCCTGAGCCGCTGAAGAACAACTGCATTCCCTCGATGGATATTCAGCAATACAGCAGAGGGCTTGGTGCGGTAGGGCTTGCAGGCGACTGGTCATCTATGTCACGGTTCAAGCGTTGCGTGTTCGCTCGTGAAAGCTCCCTCTGCGACGGTGAAAGCGTTGTATCTCAGCTGTTCCACGTTCTCGGCACAGTGAATATCCCCCGTGGAGTCTGCCGAATGGAAAACGGCAATTGCCACATCACCCACTACACCAGTGTGTGCCACAACGGAACATACTACTACACAACCCACACCAACCGCCAGATTTCCGCTGTGGATATGCACCACGAAAACCTTGACAGCACAGACCTTATCTGCTTTAATCTGATTGATAAAGAGCAGATTTATTTCCACAATTAAACAGTAAAAACCGACCCCACACCTAAGGCGTGCCGCCTGTTGCCCTCTGTCGTCGGCGTCCTGCCGCCTTTTGGGGCAACGGCACCATCATCCTTGATGGTGCCTTTTGCAATTCGTAACAGGTGTTGTTGCGAACACAGGTTGGCACTCGATAGTGAAAAAGCTTCTATATTGCTCCCTCACTAATGGTATGGGGTCAAATCATTTTCATTAAGCAGATTATTCGAGAACGGTTATAACGTCCTTAAGGACATAGTGGAAAGTCGGTGCAGAGGAATACTCGTTTTCAGTATAACCTCTGTTAAGGTCGTAGACATCGTTCTCGTCGAAGGGGTCAACGCCGATGTAGTCGCCTCTGAACACGTCAACATTTCCCTTTTTGAAGTCCTTAATCAGCTTTTCAACCTTGTCGGCAGTGCCTGCGGCGGCAATACGCTCGTTGAGTGCAAGCATATCAACCCAACCTTCATCAAAACCTGCAGCAACGTCATTCCCGATAACATCGCCCTTTACAGACTTCTCAATTTTTCTGTTATCAAACTCTGCCTGAACAGCTGCAATCATATATCCGCTCCAGTCTATACGGCAGCCTGTGAGGTATGTTGTCGGGGCAACGTCCATCATACTTTTGTTGTAGCTTACGCAATAGACCTCAACGTCCTGCGAGGTATCCTCACACGCAACAGCAACACCCGATGTATCGGAATGCTGTGAGATTATCACGCACCCCTCGGCGATAAGCCGCTCTGCATACTGCTTTTCGAGGTTATAGTTGCTCCACGAATTTGTGTAGAGCACCGACATAACTGCCTCAGGCACAACAGAACGAACTCCAAGAAAGAATGATGTATAACCCGAGATAACCTCAGCATACGGAAAAGCCGCAACATAGCCGATTTTTGCCTGTTCAGCGGAAATTTTTCCGCTGTCGATAAGCTCCTTCAGCTTCATACCTGCAATAACTCCGCTTACATATCGTCCCTCGTAAATTCTGCCCATAGCGTTGTGATAATTTGCAAGTTTCGGTTCGGTGTTGGCATTTTCACGGGTAACCTGACAGAACTCTATATCAGGATACTGCTGTGCAAACTGCTTGCACACCTCTCCGTAGCCGTAGCTTGTTGAAAAGATAATATCGCAATTTACATCAACAAGCTGCTGCAATGCCGCCTGTGCGTTATTTTCAGGCACATTATATTTCGGATAGATACTTACGCTTTCGCCGTAAATATTTTCAATTTCCCCAATAGCACGGATAAAGTTTTCAGTGTATGCCGTGCCTGAATCGCCGACATATATAACCCCGACCTTTACTACCTTCTCGCCTTCGGCAGAGGTAAGAATGTGTATTCCGAAAGCAGCCACCATCACAAGAAGAGAACCGACAATCATTGCAAGATAAACACGCTTCATCTCAATTCTCTCCTTTCCGTTGCTCCCTGACTTTCTTCGTAAAGCTTTTCAACCTGAATAGTGCCGTCGTCAATCAGGTCAAGCATAATATCAGTAAGCTTGGGGTCAAACTGAGTGCCACGACAACGTTTCAGCTCGTCAATAACCACGTCTATTTCGAGCCGCTTGCGGTAAACACGGTTAGCCGTCATAGCGTCAAATGCGTCCGCAATTCCGATTATACGTGCGTTGAGCGGAATTTCCTCACCCTTCAGGCCTTCTACATAGCCCTTGCCGTCATAACGCTCGTGGTGATATCTTGCACCCTCTACGATATTCTTGACTCCTGAGAAATCTTCCAAGATTTCCTTGCCCTTTACAACGTGGCTCTTCATAATGGCGTATTCCTCATCGGTAAGCTTTGCAGGCTTGTTCAGCACGCTGTCGGGAATGCCTATTTTACCGATATCGTGAAGAAGTGCAGTTTTGCGAAGCTCCTCGCACTCCTCCTCGTCCATACCAAGCCGCTTTGCAATAAGCAGTGAATATTCAGAAACTCTGAACGAATGCTGGCTGGTGTTCATATCCTTTGCGTCAACCGTGCGGGCAATTGTCATAATCGCCTCGTTACCCATTTCAATCTGACGCTTAGCCACTTCAAGTTCACGCTTCTGTACATTCATTATACGCTGAACCTGTGTTTTGAACATCATCAGTGTGAAATACACAATCGCCGCAATCATTACAACCCAGACATATATCTTAAACCACACTTCATCATAAATTTCCTTTTCCTTTATGATGGTGTATGAGGTTTCAGATGAAACTTCTCCCTTTTCGTCAAGCACAGCCATTCTGAAGGTGTATGTACCTGTCGGAACGTTTGTGTAAACTTCCTCGGAAAGAGAATTCAGCGGCTTTATCTTAGGAGAAGCGTCAAAGCCTTCAAGATAAATACTTACATAGGGGTTGTTCAGCGAGTAGTTTATAATATCAGGCGTAAACACTATTCTCTGCACGCCACTGGGAATACTGAATGTTTCGCCGTCCATTGACTTGCAGATGTCGTCGTCAGCCTGCACAGAGCTTAAACTCATTCTGTAGGAACGCATCGTCAGCTCGTAGTTATAGAGGTTAAGGCTTACCACACCCGAATCGGTTGCAAGATACAGATTTCCTGCATCATCGCAGTAGTTCCACGCATTTGCCGTAAACGACACACGCAGTCCCTTTGAATAATCAAGCAGAGTATGGTCTGTGCCTGCGCTGAGCAGTGTAGCCTTGTCCATTACATATATTCCCGCAGAACCAGGGACAAACAGCAGTCCGTCGTCACGCTCTATAACGTCATAGTTATTGTAATACGGGAAATTGGTAAGCGGTCTTACTCTGAAGTGGCTGTCCATATAACACAGGCTGTTACTTGTAACAACAAACCAGCCCACGCCGCTCTTATCAGGAACAATGCGCAGCACTACTCCCGATGTCAGCCCGTTTGAATCGTTGATTATGTCAGTAACTTTTCCGTTTTCGATAACGGCAATTCCGCCGCCGTCGGTGCCTGCCAGCACAGCACCGCCCCTGTTTTCGGTCATACACAGCACCTTCGGAATATCAAGTCCGTCGGTCTGAGTGATGTTGTATTCCACCTTGCCGTTTCGTATACAGGTAATTCCCAGATCCTCAGCAATCAGAATATCGCCGTTTGAAAGCTCAAGTGTATTGCGTGTTTTATTTCCGATAAGTCCGTTCACCGTGCTGTAGAACGTGGTCATCATATCCTTACCTACGCACAGTGTGCCTTTATCAGAAGTACAAATCCACAGATTATCCTTGCTGTCTGCCATAAGCGAACGTATTCTCACGCCTTCAAGCGTTTGTGTAAGCGAATTGTTCAGCTCTTTTGTAAATCCGTAATTAACAACATCAAGTCCGTCGTCTGTGCCGATATACATAACACCGTTCCACTCTATAACTGAGTTTACAACAGCAGGTTCCATATTTACCTGATTGTAAATCTCGTTGAACGGAGAGCGGCTCATTTTCAGCAGACCAAGTCTTGATGAGGTGAACCACAAGTTTCCCTGATAGTCAACCAGCACATGGTCAACACAGCTTGTAAACTTATTAAGTCTGACAGGAGAGTAAATCTCCTTATCGTCAATATATCCTGCACCGTTTTCAGCACAGAGTATCAGATAGTTACGTGATACAACCTCTATTGAGTTTATAGCCGCCAGATCACCGCAGTGAATGATTTTTGTAAGAGTCAGGTTGCCGCCGAGAACATTGTATATGTCAACCTCGCCTGTTCTTGTGCCTGCATAAAGCAGACCATCGTCTGTAAAGCTGCACGAAGAATACTTTTCCTGAAAGGATTTTGCAACAATCTGTGTGCCGTCAAGCAGAAACAGCATACCCTCGTCGTTTACAACGGCTGTATACTTATCGCCCACGCTTATGCTTTTTGCATACTTGATTTCGTCTATTCTGTCGGTAACGGTAAGTCCGTTTGTAAGGGTTACTATCGCAAGTGCGTCAGATGTGCCGACGTAATAATAACCATCACTGCTTTGTGCTATACATCTTACAGAATCCGACGGCAGACCGTCATAATGATTGAGAACGTTTGTAACCTCGTTGTCCACGCAGATTGAAATACCGCCGTCGTTGGTGCCTATCCACAATCTGCCCTCTTCGTCAGTGAAAAGACAGTTGACGTTCTTTACGGATTCAAAATCATTTCTCCACTTGAATTCTGTTCCGCTGTAACGATACAATCCGCCGTAAGTGCCTATCCACAGCACGCCGTCTTTGGTCTGGGCAATTGCATTTGCAGCACCGCCTGTAAGTCCGTTTTCGGCGTTGTATATTGTCTGGATATATGTAGAACCCCTTGTCTGGGTGTCGCTGCTTTCAGCAGCTGCCTCAGTGCCGCACAGACCTAGGCACAGCACCGCTGACATTGCTGTACTGAGAAGTCCCGCAACCATTTCTTTCATACGTTTTGTGCCGAATTTTCTGTACAGCTTGAGAACAGCATATATCAGAAGTACACATACAATCTTATCAACAAAATCGACATAAAACTGCCCTATCGGGTATGACACTGCTTTGAAAACTCCGTTTGTCAAAAGGAGTGATACCACACCATCTCCCCACTTGTTGCCCGTCATTCCGTCACAAATAACTGCGTTTATAGGCGAGGACACCGCAACGGAGATAACCGCAACCATAAATCCGATTGAAACTGCACGATAAAAGCTGTCTATCGGCTTGTGCTTTGCACAGACGCTTACTACAACAGCGGTTGCAATATCTGAAATCGCATACAGCATAAAAAGCGGAGTTTCCAGATATTCCACGAAATTTGTAGCAATTCCCACAATAATACCGCCCCCAGGACCATATACTATTGCGGCCATCATTGTGCCGATTGTATCCAGCACAACAGGCAGTTCCAGCCAATCTGCAAAGGCTTTTCCGCCAAGATTAAGAAGAATGCAGATAACCGCCGCCAACCCGGCGATTATATATTTTTTAATTTTCATCTTATCACCTGTATGTAAACCAAGAATCCTGTTTTAAAAACACTTCTCCACCTAACATTATAGCATAATTCCCCTTGAAATACAATTATATAAGTATACAAAAAAATATTATTTACATTATTACTTGTATATACAAATCACTGATTAAACGTTTTCAGTATTTACAACCATATTTGCGGGTCATATAATCGGCTTTTCTCTGCTGAGAAAGCTATTGACAACGCCTTGAATATACAGTATAATATTTCTCAAAAGGGGTGATATTATGGATAAATTACACGGCGTTCCGTTCTGGGACGTTGGGTGTCCATCTTTTGCGTCTGACTATGTTGTATATTTCGGGTCTGCCAAGGATATCGACAGCTTTGCGGAAGTCTGCCGCACCAGCGAAAGCCACACAGAATTCCTGAAAGGTTACGAAGAATACAAAAACGGTAATGCAAATGCCGTTATTAACATAGCATATTGTGATTTGCCCGTTGCTGAGCCTGTTGAAGTAATCGGCGGCGGCGAACAGCTTTCATCTGATGTTCAGTGGGAAATTATGAACGTATGGGACTTGCCATATTATTTCAAAGCAAACCAACTTCACCGTGAACTTATTTGGATAAAGTACAGAGAAAAATGGCTGAGAGCGGCAAGGTATACAATAAAAGGCTTACAGATAGCCGACGATGACAAACAATTCAGGCCAGTGACACTGCTGATGGGCAACGAGGGAATCATCACCATCACGAATGTCACGAATGTCACGGATGACAGCAGTTCAGATTGCCGCACGCCGTTCTTTATGACGGAACACTTTTTCAGCTCCGAGGAGGAGTGCCGTGCGGATATGGCATCTCCGCAGTTCTCACCCGAAAACGACCTCAGCGCCTTTTGCTTTGAAATTATCGCAGACGGATAAAATCAACCGCCTTGGATTTACGCTCCAAGGCGGTTGTTGTGTATAAAAATCACTGCGTTTCTCAATCAGACTTCAGCGACGCTTTTGATAACAGCTTATCGGCGTTCATTTCTGACTTTGCTTTGCTGATTACGTCTTCTATGGATTTGCCTTCTCCTGTGGCACAGCCGACAGCCGCAGAGAACTTTACTCCTCCGCCTCTGTTTTTTATATCAAGGTCGAATTGCCAGCGTTGAATGATTTCTTTAAGCCTGTTTTCATCTGCGCTCTCTGCTATCATCACAAATTCATCTCCGCCCACTCTGTATGCGAGAGTTTTCTCATCGGTGAATTTCAGCACCGACGCCGCAATTGTGGATACAACATAATCGCCGTAATCAAGCCCGAATGTGTCGCTTATATTTTTCAGACCGTTCACATCCCAGAAAATCACGCCCAGCCGTCCCTTTTCGGGATAGTAATCACGTATCATCTGAGCAAATTTATTCTTGTTATAAAGCCTTGTAAGGGGGTCAATTTCATCGGAACAACCACCCTGTACAACGCTTTTCATATATCCGACTATGCTTTCGGCAACAGTCTGACCTTTGTTTTTCACGATTTTTTCAAAGGTATTGCAAATATCGCTGTCCACTTTAAAAGAAATTACGGTTGTTTCGGGTTTCATAATATCACC
>JAZQBH010000046.1:0-2652 GCA_045545655.1 Oscillospiraceae bacterium | reverse complement strand
CTTACAGGGGGATATTTTGTGTTTATTCTTTCTGCTTTTCTTCTTCCAGTTCTTCGCAGAATTTCTTGTAGGCTTCGTCAACTACAGGCTCGTAGGAGTGGTAGTCGTCCCAGTCGCCGATAAACTCCATAGGCAGGTCGTTCAGAACGTCCATTACCCACGCAATGTAACCTCTGAAAAGCTTGTAGGTGCAGTAACGCTGAACAAACAGCAGAATTTCCTCTGATACGTCATAGCTCCAGATTTCTTTGTTGCAGTATTCAATCAGAAACTCCGTGCCTGACATTGTTTCTTCCTTTACTCGCTTAACACCCTCGCTGTTTCTGTGCTTTTCGCCGATATAGTCGTGCTTTATCAGCCACGCCATAAAGAAACCAAGGTGATTGCCTGCGTACAGATCCAGCTCGTGACGCTGTTCTTCGGTAAGGCTGTCGGCTGAAACGCCCTTGAGTTCGCAGTATACTACAGTTGCCCTGTCGTAAACGGGGTCGATTTTTTCAATTCGGAAGGGCGCTTTTTCCATTCCCTCAAAGTTGGAATTAAAATCAATGGGGATTTTATTCTCTATAATACAACGGAAGTTGGATTGACGGCTCATTGCGTGCTTTGCATAAAAATTCACCGGTTCGCCGCCGTTAATCATACTTTCGTAATTAACTCTGAAGTTTTCACGTTCCTTTTCGCTCTTTTCAAAATACAGACGCTGTGCAACCTGTTCAGCCTGCTCTCTTGTGCCGAACTGCGTAATGAAATTCAGATTTGCGTGATAGCCCCTGGGAGGGTATGTGCCTTCTTTTACAATTCTTTCCGCTAAGGCTTCGGGGTTGTTCTCGCATTCATACATAACAGGGAAGCACTCTGTTTCCAGCCAGTGAGTAAACTCTCTGATAGCGTCTTCCCACATTTCCTCGGTCGCTACATTCCAGCTGAGCCGTCCGTGAGGGATATCGCAGTTTTGCGTTGACAAGCCCCATACGCCCGCCTTGGTCTTGTTTATCATAATACCAAAGTCTGCGTAAAGCTCAACGCTTACACCCGAAACATTAGAATAGCTGGAATAAAAGCTTACGCTGTATGTAAAGTTCTTGCTTTTCTTTTTCATCTCATTTTTGGATTTAAGAAACTTCCAGCCATCAGCCTCATACCGTTCCGTTATTTTCATACATACGCCCTGAAACGCTTCTTTTGCTAACATAAACATATTTTATCTCCTTGCTATGATAAATTCGTTAATTGTCGGTGTTTATCTCGTAGTACAAATCATCAGCCCACTCCTGAATGCCGATATACCACATCATTCTGTCCTTTATTTTCTGCAGTTTTTCAGCGCCGCTTTCAGTGTTGCGTTCTTCTTCTGACATTCTGGCATACAAGGAGTCATATTCATTCTGCATTACGTCCATATTCTGATAAAAATCCGCAATTTCGTTTTCGATGTTTATGATTTTCTTCAGCATCTTTTTATTTTCTATGATTGGAAGACCTTCATAGGTTTCGGCGGCTTCCAAGTGAAAATATGTGCCTTTATGCTCTTCAAGAAAAGCTTTGGTTTCAGCAATTTTTTCATCAATTTCCTTTTCGTCGAAATAGCCCTTGTTTTTAAGCTCGTCGAGGAATGCGTATAAGCGTGCCACGCCTTCTTCATAATCTCCCTGTAGTGCTATTTTAAATGGTTGTTTGAAAATCTTCGATTTTACCATTTTTGTGTTTTTACTAAGCAATATCATATAGGCAATCGGTGTTCCGTATTTGTATTCGGCAATACCCATCATCTTGTTGCCATTATGTGCATATAAATATACTCTGTTTGCCATAGTGTCTACTCCTTTTTACTTCTGCTCGGGTATGGGCAGCCAGCAGTCGATAGAAAACTCAGATGTCTGGTAGGGGTCTGCGTAGCCGTCGGTAACGGCAGTGCCTTTGATTACGATATGCGCCTCGTTGTCCTTGATTTCTGTGATTTCAAGTGTGTAATTTTCCATCGGCTCGTGTTCAAAGAGGTAGAAACTGTCCTCACGCTCGTCTGCCTCCTCGATATTGTCAACGGA
Source organism: Oscillospiraceae bacterium (assembly GCA_045545655.1). Lineage (GTDB taxonomy): Bacteria > Bacillota > Clostridia > Oscillospirales > Ruminococcaceae > CAG-115. The sequence continues at coordinate 604 of JAZQBH010000046.1, read as the reverse complement.
ATAAACCTTGCCGACCATCTGTGAAATGTCGCTCACGCCTGTTTCGTGCTCGTTTATGCAGATGGACGGGCCAACGTCCTCGCCGTCATATTCTCCGTCACTGAACCATATATCCACGCTCAGGGTAAGTGTGCCTTCTTCTTCGTCGCTTTCCATAATGAACAATCTTGTTTCGTGACAGTCCCTTACCTCAAAGATGTTTCCACCTAAATTCAATGTTCCTTTCATTGCTGTGTTCCTCCTTGTGAAGCATTTGTAGTTGTTATTATTCGTAGAACCTTATAAGCCGTTTGTATACCTCGCCGTAGCCTCCGTCGTAGAATACAATATCGTTATCCTGTGACCAGTCAGAGTGCAGTGGACAGTGCCATGTGCCGTTTTCTTCCACTCTGATAATTGTAAACCCATAGCCCTTTCGATGCGAGAGAATATCGTTGCACTCTCCGCTGCCGAGAATCTGTCCGTCTGAAGCCGTGTAAAACGGCATAGGCGAACAATACAGATATGGTTTTTCGGATTTTCTGGTATTGCAGATATATTCAAGCATTCTTTTCAGAAGAACCTTATCTGTTTTTGCAGAGGTTATAAGAAATTGCTCCATAGA
>JAZQBH010000045.1:0-8358 GCA_045545655.1 Oscillospiraceae bacterium | reverse complement strand
CCTTATAAAGACGGACGCAATTTCCGTCTTTAATATCTATCGCAGGTAAAATAACCATTATGTATTCTCCTTATTTTCAATATCAGCGTAAATATCAACTTTGCCGCATTCCTTGCACATATATGCTTTAGCGGAATACGTCCTAGGAAAATTATATTTATGCGGTACTTCCACCTGTAAAAATGACAAAACCGAAGTATTGAGCTTGCACTCTGTCATTTCTCCCCCGCAAATACATTTCTTATTCATAATAACATCCACGTCAATTGCGTAAAAGTTTTCTTTTATGCACTATTATATGTTGTTTACAAATCAGCGAAGCAACGAAGTATATTAAGACCTGTCTGTCCGCTTTTTTCGGGATGGAATTGCGCTCCATACACGTTGCCATTCTGAACAAGAGCAGGCACCTTCATTCCATAATCGCAGTATGCCGCAACATTCTCCACAGGACACTCTGCCGCATACGAATGAACAAAGTAAACATACTCGCCATCACTGCACTTCTCAAGGAGAGGACTGTCAACATTAAATTCCAACGAATTCCAGCCCATATGCGGCACAGCGAGATTTTCTGGCTCCATAAGCTTTACACTGCCCTTGATAAAACCAAGTCCGTCTGTTTCACCGAACTCATACCCTTTTTCAAACAACATCTGCATTCCAAGGCAAATTCCCAGAAGAGGCTTTACCTTCACCTGTTCCTTTATAGTTTCCACAAGTCCCGATTCGTTAAGCATTCTCATTGCGTCGGGAAATGCACCAACTCCAGGGAGAAGCAGTTTGTCGGCTGCCTTAAGTTCTTCGGGATTTTTAGTTATAACGCTCTCAACGCCAAGAAAATCAAACGCATTTTTCACACTGAACAGATTTCCTGCGCCGTAATCAATAATTGCAATCATTTAAAATCCTCCGAAAAACGTTTATAATACGCCCTTTGTGGACACTGCAACACCGCTTGTATTGGGTGTTGTTGCCTGTTTCAATGCATAAGCAAGAGCTTTGAAAAGAGCCTCAATCTTGTGGTGGTCATTAGCACCATATTCAACACGCAGATGGAGTGTAATTCCAGCATTGAATGCAAACGCTCTCATAAACTCCTCTACAAGACAGGTGTCAAGCTCGCCGACCTTTTCATTCTTGAACTCAGCGTTAAACACAAGGAACGGTCTGCCACTGATATCAACTGAACAGAATCCAAGGCTTTCGTCCATAGGAATAAAAGCACTTCCGTAACGCATTATGCCGCTTTTATCCCCGAGAGCCTCACAAAATGCTTTACCCAACACAATACCGATATCTTCAGCTGTGTGGTGTCCGTCAACGTTTAAGTCACCATCGCAGTCCAACCGAAGGCCAAATCCGCCGTGAACTGCAAGTGCGTTCAGCATATGGTCAAGAAAACCGATACCTGAATTTATTGCTACTTCTCCTCCGTCAAGCAGAAGCAGAGCGGTTATATCTGTTTCTTTTGTCTTTCTTGCGATCTGAGCTTTTCTGTTCATAATTTCTCCTTGTTCAATCAGTTTCTTTTCTGACTTCAATGGAATTAGCGTGTGCGGTAAGCTGTTCACGCTTTGCTATAAGAATTATGTCATCTGCCGCCTCAAGAAGTGCGTCCTTGGTATAGCAGATGTAGCTTGAACGCTTTACAAAGCTGTCTACGCCAAGCGGAGAATAGAATCTTGCTGTTCCGCTTGTGGGAAGAACGTGGTTAGGTCCTGCATAGTAGTCGCCGAGAGGCTCAGGCGAATATTGACCGAGGAACAGAGAACCTACATTATCAAGCTTGCCGATATATTCAAGCGGATTTTCCACCACGACTTCAAGGTGTTCGGGGGCAATTTTGTTTGCTATTTCAACAGCATAATCCATATCATCACAAACGATGATACCGCCGTAATTCTTAAGGGATTCCTCAATGATATCCTTACGTGAAAGATATGCACACTGACGCTCGATTTCAGCCTTTGTCTTTTCTGCAACTTCCATACTTGTTGTAATCATAATCGCAGAAGCAAGGCGGTCGTGCTCAGCCTGTGACATAAGGTCTGCGGCAAGATACTTAGGATTTGCAGTTTCATCTGCAAGTACAAGAATTTCGCTAGGACCAGCTACCATATCAATGTCAACTGTTCCGTATACCAGTTTCTTTGCAGTTGCAACAAAGATATTTCCAGGGCCTACAATCTTTGAAACTCTCGGAATTTCCTCTGTGCCGTAAGCCAGTGCTCCGATTGCCTGCGCTCCGCCTGCAAGGAAAATCTTATCTACACCGCACAGAGCCGCCGCAACAAGAATATCCTTGTTTGCTGTGCCGTCCTTGAGAGGAGGTGTTACCATAATAACTTCTTTAACGCCAGCAATCTTTGCGGGAATTGCATTCATCAGCACCGACGAAGGATAAGCCGCCGTGCCTCCGGGAACGTAAAGACCTACCTTGTCAAGTCCACGGACACGCTGACCCATAATAACGCCGTTTTCCTCAGTAACGCAGAAACCCTCACGCTTCTGACGTGTGTGGAATGCGGTAATATTCTCTACTGCATTAAGCATTGCGTCAACAAATTCAGGTGAATTTTCGTTTGCTTCAGTAAGTGCGTCCTGAATAGCCTCGTCTGGTACACGATAGCAGGTTGCATTCGGGCAATCGAATTTTGCTGTGTATGCCTTTACAGCCTTGTCGCCGTTCTGCTTTACATCTTCAAGAATTGCTCTTACAGTTTTCTCAACTTCAATATTTACTTCGCCTGCACGCTTTTCAACCTCGGACAGAAACTCGAGCTCTGAACCGTCAGCCTTGATTATCTTAATCATTATTAACCGCCCCTTCTATCAATCCTATAATTTCAGAAATACGTTCCTGTTTAAGCTTAACGCTGACAGTATTTACAATAAGTCTTGCTGAGATCGGTGCAACATCTTCAACAACCGACAAGCCGTTCTCTTTGAGAGTTGTGCCTGTTTCAACTATGTCAACAATTCCGTCTGCAAGTCCGACCAACGGAGCAAGCTCAACTGAACCCTCTATTTTTACAATATCAACATCAATACCCTTTTTCTCAAAATAGTTTCTGGTTACTGTGGGATATTTTGTAGCTACTGTTTTAACGCCGTAACCCTTATAAAAGTCAGTTCCGTTCTTTACTGCCAGAGCAAAACGGCATTTTCCGAAGCCTAAATCAGCAACCTCAAAAAACTTGCCACCGTGCTCCATTATAGTATCCTTACCTACAACACCGATATCACAAACACCATGCTCAACATAGGTTATAACATCAGCGGCTTTAGCAAGAACAACTTCAATATTCTCATCAGGAATGGTCAGGATAAGACGTCTGCCTTTGTTGATAAGCTCTGTAACGTCATATCCGATTTTTTCAAGAAGTTCAACTGCCTTCTTTTCTATACGGCCCTTGGTAAGTGCAATTCGTATTTTCTTTTTTGTATTAAGTTCACTCACGATTTACACCTCCTCAGAAGAAATAGTGCCGTCTGTATTTACTATATCAACACGGCTTATGTTATGTGTTTTTGCGTATTCTTTTGCACAGCACGAGGATTGTCCGATATAATTCAGAACGGTAAGTCCTTCGTTTATCAGCTTCTCGCACAGTTTCAGTGCTGCTATCTTATTTTCAGAGAACACAAGAACATCAGGCGATTTTGTAAGAGGCTTGTCTGAATTTTTCAGGAACACACGTGCTGCTGCCTCAACATTAACGACAAAGCCGACTGCCTTTGTGCTTTCAGTGCCAAAGGTTTCAAGCAGTGCGTCATAGCGGCCGCCTGACAACGCAGGCTGACCGTAGCCCTCTACGTAACCTCTGAAGATAATTCCTGTGTAGTAGTCCTTTTTATGTACAAGACCCAAATCCACACGGATTTTATCCTCGGGAATAACTTCAGATAAATCACGACAAAGCTTTTCAAGCCGTGAAAGCTTTGCTTCAAGCACATTACCCTTGAGGTAATTCTTTGCCTTTTCAAGCACTTCAACACCGCCGAATAACTTCGGCAGCATTTTCAATGCCTGTTCAATAGGCTTGTCATCAGACAACTCGCTTTCAAGCATAGGATAGTTCTTTGTGTCAACCCAACTGCGGATATTCTCTGAAATTTCTTCATCACAAGCGTATTCGGAGATAAGCGTTCTGAATATATCGCTGTCACCTATCTCAATACGGTAGTCGTCAGCGCATTCTGAGAGAGCTTTCGCAGCAAGGAAGAGCGCCTCGTAGTCAGAGCTTTCATCATCTCCGCCTATAATCTCAACGCCGCACTGCGAAATCTCATCATCTCTTCCGCTGTCTTTAGGGTTTACCATAAAGATATTCTGGTTGTAAAAAAGCTTTAACGGAAGCTGTTCTCCACGAAGTCTTGTTGCACAAAGACGTGCTATCGGTGTTGTACTATCGGGACGCAGAACCATCAGACGATTTTTTCCGTCAACAAGAGTATACATACTCTCCTGAGGGAAACATCTTCCCTGTCCGTTAAAAACATCATAGAACTCTATTCCAGGTGTTTTAACCTCAGAATAGCCGTACTTTTCAAAAATCCGTGTGATGCGCTCGAGAATAATTCTCTTTGCCGCACACTCTTCAAATAAAAAATCCTGTGTACCCTCGGGGGTAAGTAGAAAATTACGTTTCATTTCTTTCCTCGTTAGTAAATGTATTTACGGCATAGCCGCAGATGAAAACCTGAATGTTTTATATAACGCTTCGATTTCACTTTACTCAGCTAACGTGGTAACACGTTATTATATTATTATGATAACACATTGTTACCAATTTGTCAACACACTAATGTAATTTTGTCAGAATAGCTAAAACTGGAATACATCAAAACTGCATAGTTGTGCCTAATAACAATACGCTTAATCGAAAAGAGTATACTGTGCAGATTGTGTATAATCCTTGAAAACACCCATTGCTTTCATTTTTTCAATAACCGTGCTGTTTACACCGCTTTCCGACTGTATCTCGTCAATACAGGAGTTACTCTCATTGCTGATTGCTTCCTTAAGCTTTACAGCCGCAGAATCGCCGCAGCCTGATACTGCATTGAATGGCATTCTGATTTTACCGTCTTCCACGAGATAGTCAGTAGCCGCAGACATTTTAGCGTCAACAGGCAGAACCTCTATTCCACGCAGCATCATTTCATAAACAAGTAGCAATGCGTCATAGATACCCTTTTCCTTAGGTCCTGGCTTTTGTATTGCCTTGAGTGTGTCAAGCCTTGACTTAACAGCAGATTTACCCATCATAACAGTTTCCAGTTCCATATTTTCAGTATGTTTGATAAGAGTTGCCGCATAGAATTCAGCAGGTCTGTGCACCTTGAACCACGCAAGCTTTACTGCTGCTGTAACGTAAGCCGCAGCGTGAGCCTTCGGGAACATATACTTGATTTTCTTACAGCTTTCCACATACCATTCGGGAATATTGTTATCCTTGAACGCCTGATAAATCTCGTCATTGAACAGCTTTTTAGCGTTACCCTTACGGGTTATTTCCATAATCTTGAATGCAAGCGACGGCTCTACGCCCTTATGCATAAGATAAACCATAATGTTATCACGGGTTCCGATAACCTCGGAAATCGTACAAATCTTATTGTCGATAAGGTCCTTTGCGTTTCCGAGCCATACGTCAGTTCCGTGCGACAGACCCGAAATCTGAAGAAGGTCAGCGAACGTTTTCGGCTGAGCGTCAATAAGCATCTGCATTGCAAATGGTGTACCAAACTCAGGAATACCAAGTGTTCCGCACTGTACGCCCAATTCTTTCTGGTCGATTTCAAGGGGGTCAACCGATGTAAACAGCTTGTACACAAGCGGGTCGCTGGTTGTTACCTCGGAAATCTTTTCACCTGTCATATCTTCAAGGTGCTTGTAAAGCGTGGGAACATCGTGTCCGAGTTCGTCAAGTTTAAGAATAGTGTCGTGCAATGCGTGGAAGTCGAAGTGTGTTGTGATTATATCTTCTTCCGTTTTATCAGCGGGGTGCTGAACAGGCGAAAAATCATAGACTTCATAATCATTCGGCACAACAACCATTCCGCCTGGGTGCTGAGAGGTTGTTCTCTTTACACCTGTACAGCCTATTGCAAGACGTTCAATTTCAGCCTCGCTGTAGGTAAGTCCACGTTCTTCACAGTATTTCTTTACAAAGCCATAAGCAGTTTTTTCCTGTACAGCTGAAATCGTTCCTGCTTTGAACACGTGGTCCTTACCGAACAGTTCCTCTGTATATCTGTGTACCTTACCCTGCACTTCACCAGAGAAGTTAAGGTCAATATCAGGCGCTTTATCGCCCTTGAATCCAAGGAATGTTTCAAACGGAATGTCGTGTCCGTCGCGTACCATATCAACATCACAGTGAGGACAGTTCTTTGGCGGAAGGTCAAATCCCGAACCAACTGAGCCATCAGTAATAAACTCATTATAACGGCATTTAGGGCAGCGATAATGCGGCGGCAGAGGGTTTACCTCAGAGATACCCGACATAATCGCAACAAACGATGAGCCAACCGAGCCACGTGAACCAACCAGATATCCGTTATCCTCAGAATACTTAACCAGCTTCTGAGCAATCATATACAGCACCGAGAAACCGTATTTTATAATTGCGTCAAGCTCTCGGTTAAGTCTGCTGCTGACAAGTTCCGGAATCTCGTTCTGATAGCCATACCAAGCCATTGCTCTGTCCCAGCAAAGCTGCTGAAGTTCTTCTTCTGCGCCAGGCAGTGAAGGTGTATATGTACCCTCAGGGATAGGTCTTAAATCCTCGACCATATCGGCTATTGCATTCGTATTCTTTACAACAACCTCATAGGCTTTTTCTTCGCCGAGATACTCAAATTCCTTGAGCATTTCGTCGGTTGTTCTGAAAAAGAGCGGTGCCTGATTGTCAGCGTCCTTAAAGCCCTGACCTGCCTGAAGAATTTTTCTGAATACTCCGTCCTCTTCATCTTTGAAGTGAACGTCACAGGTTGCAACGCACGGCTTATTCAGCTTATCAGCAAGCTCTACGATACGCTTATTCAGATTGCGCAGACCTTCCTCGTCCTTAACGTTTCCTTCTCTTACAAGGAACTGATTGTTGCCAATAGGCTGAATTTCAAGATAATCATACTTTTCAGCAATATGCTCAATCTCTTCCTGAGGACGGTTTGCGAGAATCGCTCTGAACAGTTCTCCCGCCTCGCACGCAGAACCGATAATCAGACCCTCTCTGTGCTTAATAAGCTCAGAATACGGAATACGGGGCTTTTTGTAGAAATATTTCAGGTTTGAATAAGACACTAGCTTATAAAGATTTTTCAAGCCCTCTTTATTCTTTACAAGAATGATAAGGTGATACATAGGCAGTTTCTTTACGTCAACATCGCCCAGTAAATCATTGAAATCGCCGAGTTTTTCAAGCTTTCCGAACTTAGAGGTTTCAGAAATCAGCTTTTTGAATATCTCAGCAAGCATTTTTGCGTCATCAATTGCACGGTGATGGTTAAAATCACCAAGCTTATATTCTTTTGCAACAGCGTCAAGTTTATGTTTTTTCAGATTTGGTAAAGCGGCTCTGCAAAGCTTAAGGGTATCAACATCAGAATACTTGTATTCAATGTTATGTCGCTCGCATACTGCTCTGATAAAAGAGGTATCAAAGCTGGAGTTATGGGCAACAAGCACGCCATTACCAGCAAACTCGAAGAATTTTCTTACTGCCTCTTCCTCCAACGGAGCGTCGGCAACCATATCGTTATCAATTCCTGTAAGCTCCTGAATCTGCTCGCTTATTGTCATCTGCGGGTTTACAAATGTCTGGAATTCTTCGATAATCTCACGGTTTTTCAGCTTAACCGCACCAATTTCAGTTAATCTGTCAGACTCCGCTGAAAGTCCTGTTGTTTCCACGTCAAAAACAATTATTTCATCATCAATTGAATAATCTGTACAGCCCGATACAAGCACTTCACTGTCGTTGACAAAGTATGCTTCCATACCGTAAATCATCTTCATTTCTCCGCCGTTTTTACGAATTGAGGAAATAGTGTTCATTGCTTCTGGGTATGCTTGTACATTTCCGTGGTCAGTGATTGCAACTGCTTTATGTCCGAATTCAAACGCTTGCTTTACAAGGTCTTTAGCAGATGAAATTGCGTCCATATCAGACATATTCGTATGCATATGCAGTTCAACACGCTTTTCATTGGCATTATCCTTGCGTGAATGTGTCTTTAGGGACGCCATAGAATTCGGGCGGATGTTCAGTGCTTTTGCATAATTATCGTATTCAAATTTTCCTGATACAAGGATTGTCTTTCCAACAGCGATGTTGTTTTTTACAT
>JAZQBH010000044.1:0-2166 GCA_045545655.1 Oscillospiraceae bacterium | reverse complement strand
CCTCATCTGGCCGATGATTATGATAATGGGAAGCATCGGCTTTATGTTCGGCACAGGTGGCAGTGCGCTGGTTGCAAAAACAATGGGCGAAGGCGACCACCAGAGAGCGAACTCTCAATTCTCGCTTCTGGTTTACGTTTCGATAATACTCAGCGTGATTGTCGGCGCTGTCGTTTTTGTACTGATGCGGCCTATATCAATCCTGTTGGGAGCTCAGGGAGAGTTGCTTAATAACTGTGTGATATACGGAAGAATCCTTTGTCTTTCAGTTCCGTTTTTTGTATTACAATTCGAGTTCCAGAGCTTCTTTGTAACAGCAGAAAAGCCAAAGCTCGGACTATATATGACTTTGCTGTGTGGTATTACTAACATAATACTCGACTGGCTGTTTATTGCTGTTTTAGATTTTGACCTGGCAGGAGCAGCAGCCGCTACTGCTATCAGCCAGTTTTTGGGAGGAATTTTTCCGCTTGTTTATTTCTCACGCAAGAACAGCAGTCTTTTAACGCTATGTAAGACCAGATTCAACCTATGGGTGCTCTCACGCACCTGTACAAACGGCTTGTCAGAGCTTCTCTCAAACGTTTCAATGTCGCTTGTCAGTATGCTGTATAACGCTCAGCTGATGAAATATATCGGTGAGGACGGCGTTGCGGCATACGGCGTGCTGATGTACGTAAACCTGATTTTCCTCTCGATTTTCATCGGATACAGCATTGGCACAGCACCTGTAATCAGCTACAATTACGGCGCTTCAAACAACAACGAGCTGAAAAGCCTTTTCAGAAAAAGTCTTGTGATAATCAGCATTTCATCGGTTGTAATGTTCTTTATGTCACTACTTCTTTCAAGACCGCTATCTGTGCTGTTTGTAGGCTACGACAAAGAACTGCTTGAACTGACGGTACGAGGATTTTTCTACTTCTCATTCTCATTCTTATTCGCAGGAATTCCGATGTTTGCCTCTGCTTTTTTCACTGCTTTGAACAACGGAATTATTTCTGCAATAATTTCTATGCTCAGAACTGTTGTATTTCAGGTAGCTTTTGTGTTATTATTACCTATAGTGTTAAAAGTGGACGGAATCTGGTGCTCGCTGGCAGCTGCAGAGCTGTGTTCACTTATAATCGCTGTCATTATGTTCGCAGTTAATAAAAATAAATATAAATACTGATAAGGAGATTCAAAATGAAAAATACTTTCAAAAGATTTTTAGCACTCGCATTAGCTCTTGTTCTCGCACTCTCACTCGTTGGCTGTGGCGACAAGGCGTTACAGGAAATCAAGGGTCAGGACTACATCTCAAAGTCCGATTCCGCTGACGGCAGCTACACAGTTACAGCTTACTTAAACGATGGCGAAGGCTCATCAGACTACGCTGTGCTTTGTACCGCTACAGATAACGCAAGCGGCGAGGAACGCAACATCTACTGGTGCAACGATTGCGCTAACGCAAACATTCAGTGGGTTGATAACGAAACAGTTGTAATCAACGGCGTTGTAATCAACGTAAAGAACGGCGGCTACGACTACAGAACAAAATGATATAACTTAGGAAAGGCTCGGTTGCACCGAGCCTTTTATTTTTCTCTCTCATCTGTTCTTCATTCTCTCTTATTTACGATTTATTATCTATCATTTATTGTTCTCTCCCCTGACAACAGGTACTAAAACAGCGTTGTTATCCAATAAATCACCCCATACACCACACTCGCCACCGTACCATAAACAATGACAGGTCCTGCAATCGTGAACATCTTCGCACCAACGCCTAAGATGAAGCCCTCTGCTTGTGGTCAAGTAGGACCCATTAGTTTTGCAAAATATTTACATTAAATCAGCAGTGTTGTATAATGAAATAAAGTGAGGTGTGGTAAATGAAAGTAAATGCAATTATATCTGCCATCACGGGCTTCTTCTTTGGATTAACAACTTATTTCTTATTACGATACATTGAAGAACCTGATGCATTTTTATTTGCAGTTTTTGATGGTTTGTTTTCTTACCTTACGCTGTTTGTGTTTCTTATAATTCACGAAAAGGTAATGAACAAGAAATATGCTGAATTTGAGAAGAAAATTTTTTCTCCCGTTTTCCATAAAACTAACGGAAACTTCAGACTGCATAATGGTAAAATTAAAAATGCAAACATATATTTCTGTGAAG
>JAZQBH010000043.1:0-2791 GCA_045545655.1 Oscillospiraceae bacterium | reverse complement strand
ACTTGCGTACTTGGTCATTAGCTACACATTGTGTAGATGAGCCGTAGGTGCATAGAAGAATATTTTCCACAGTACCATCAGGAGAATTGTACAATGCATATAACGATTTGGTGCCGCTGTCATAAATCGTGTTATCATATTTTTTCATTGAACAATCGACATTACAATCAAAACTATTGATAAATTCATACATTGTATTCAGATAAATATCATCAACTTTTCTGGTGGGTTTTGAATTTTCTTTGATTTGAATAGCTTCTTCGTACCAATTGTCAGTAGATGTAAATTGGTTTAGGTTCGCAAGATTACTTGGCAATTTGTAATAACTACCCTCGTTATCTATAAATCTTGCTTCAACAGTATATCCTTTATCGCTTGAATATGAAGCATTTTCCGTAACAAACAAGATTTGATGTTCAGGCTTTAATATGCCTGATTCGAACGTATCCTCTGTATTCGCACTATTCACATCACTGCATCCACTTAATGTACAAAGCAGAAATATAACAGATAAAAAAAGTAATATCTTTTTCATAACTACCATATCACCTTTCATAAAATTTGTCTAAGCCGAATGAAATAGTTTTTTCATTGTCGGGAAAAACCACCCATACAGAAAAGTACGAGCGATTTCGCTGTCGTTCCACGGGTTGCACCGATGCGGATTTGTGCGGTCTTTTGTGCGAAGCACAAAAGTGCATTGCCATCAGGGCAATGCAAGCACAAAACGCAGAAAACGACTAGGCGAAGCCTAGTCGGGTAGTGTCTATCCTGAACGAAATAGATATTTCCGCTTTCGGGTACATAATAAAAATACCGCTGAACCCGTTGCGAACTGGGTCCAGCGGCACGCTGGTGGAGTCGGCGGGAAGTGCGTTCTCGCTTTTAAGATTTTTTCGCTTATGTTTTTTCAAGCAAAAAACCGCATTACAAAGCCAATTTTCTGAAACAAGCGGTTTGTTGATTTTCGCCATCAAAACTGCTTTTTCATTTTTTTCGGGGATTTTTCGGGGATTTTCCTCAAGCGTTCGGGATTATCTTATTAAGTATTTCGACCGCCCGTTCTTCCTCTCGGGGGTATAGGTGGCTGTAAGTGTTCCACGTCATTTGAACATCAGAGTGTCCCAGCCGTCGTGCTATCTCCTGAATGTTTATACCTTCGTTTACCAGCAGAGAAGCGTGAGAGTGTCTGAAATCGTGTATTCTTATGTGTGGCAGTTCGGCGGCGGCAGCGAATGCTTTATTGTGATTTTCGATAGACGTATCACGGAGGGGTCGTTCGCCTCCACAGATACGGAAATCCTCGCTGAATAACTTGGACGCCTCTTGCTGACGTTGCTTGTGTTCCGCTAGTATCGCCATCAAGGGGGCAGGTATCTGCAAATCACGGTAGCTGGATTTATTCTTGGGAGGACCTTCCACATCTCCGCCTTTCAGCTTTTGGGCAATGCTCCGCCTGATGTGAAGTATATTGCCGTCAATATCAGACCATTTCAGAGCGTTGATTTCGCCCTTTCTTGCACCCGTGTAAAACGCAATGCAGAAAAATACATAATATCCCCAGTCCGTGATTGTAACGGCTCTGTTGTGCGCCTGAGCGATATATACCTTGAACTGCTCGGCAGTGTAGTAGTGTAGCGTATCAGACGGCTTTTCGATGGTCTCGGGTGATTTGAAGTTTCCCAGAGCCGACAGCGGATTTCGCAGAATATATTCCATCTTAACAGCATAGTTCAGCATTGCCACAAACGATTTGTAAGCGTTGCGTTTGGTTGATATATTCAGCTCTTGATTGGCTGCTATTTCGTTTTTCCATCGCACTAGTACAGGTTGAGAGAGCTTATCAAGCCGATATTCTGCCATTGTGGGTAGCACACGGTAACGCAGATTACGCATAGCAGAGTCGTGTGAGGTTTTGCGTGTTTCGTGACTGTGGTAGACTTCGTATTCGTCAAAGAGTTCTTGTACGGTCATTCGGGATAAGACTTGCTTTTTGTCCTTATACTCGGCTATCAGCGATTGCTCCAGTGCGTTCGCCTCTGCAAGTCCGTAAGCAGTACGCTCAATCTGGTGAGCCTTGCCCGAAGCGTCGGTGTAGTTCACACGCACACGGTACTGCTGCCGTCCATCTTTTTTCACGCCTGTTTTGTTTATCGGCATTATCTCAGCTCCTTTCTGTAAAATCTCTTATTTTATCGGTTTTTATCGGTTGACAATAGTTCATATCTGTGGTATAATACGAACAAGATGAAGAAACTTAAAACTTGAAAGGAGTAATATTATGGAAGATACAATAAGCACACTCCCGATGAATGAACTTTTGAATAATAACCAATTGAGAGGAAGTCTTTTCTCAACAATCAAATGTGAATGCTGTGGAAAAAAAATGAGAACCATTGCATTGGGAAACGAGTTATTCTTTTATTGCCCTGAGTGTGATAAAACCACTGGGGAATATAAAGTGCGTTTGAAACTCGAAGAAATAGCAGCTATCATCAATTTTAATCCCCTTTTATAAACGTTTCGAGTAATTCGAATTTGTCGGATATATCAGGATTATAGTTAGTTTTTTTCAGTTCCCAATAATCTGAAATCGCGTCCCTTATTCTTTCGAAGCCGCCTTCAATATATTCTGGGAAATACATAATGTGTTTGCCGTTTGAAACACTTCCTATCAGTTCTACTACTTCACTAATAGAGCCATCCCTGGCGGATTCTAGTCTATAACATAGTAACATTAAATATTTTCCGTCTTTATAACAATAGAACGATTTGTCATAATGGAGTTCAG
>JAZQBH010000042.1:0-6618 GCA_045545655.1 Oscillospiraceae bacterium | reverse complement strand
TGCGTATGCGTGCAGGCGATTATGCCGTGCTGTGCGACGGCAGAGGCACGGATTTTCTTGCGGAGCTTGAAAGCTATTCACCGAGTTGCTGTACGTTCAAAATACTGGAGAAATCCGCAAATCAGGCAGAACCGAGCGTTCATCTGAGGCTTTTTCAGGCTATGCCCAAAAGCGACAAAATGGAATTTATCGTGCAGAAGGCAGTTGAATGCGGTGCGGCTGAGATTATTCCGTTCTTTTCGGCAAGGTGCGTTTCCCGACCTGATGCCAAGTCAATGGCGAAAAAACAGCAGCGTTATCAGAAGATAGCCGCAGAAGCCGCAAAGCAGTGCGGACGTGGCATAATCCCGCAGGTAGGGCAGGCGGGTGAATTTTCCGCTTTGAAAAGCCTTATTTCTCCCGAAAATACGGGAATACTGTTCTATGAATGTGCGGAAGCTCCTCTGCGTGAGGTTTTCGCAGAGAACAGTTACAGCAAGAATATCGATATTGTTATCGGCAGCGAGGGCGGATTTGAGCCGAAAGAGGCGGAAGAACTCCAGAAAATGGGATTTAAGTCAGTTTCCCTCGGAAAGCGTATTCTTCGTTGCGAAACTGCACCGATTGCCGCAATTTCTATTTTGATGAATATTACAGGAAATATGTAACTGTTTTGTGCAAAATGTATAAAATTTGGTATAGCTATTGCTTTTTCTTTGAAAAAGGTGTATAATAACATCAGCTGATTATGTTGTTTTCATTTAAGGAGGATATTACTATGAAGGCTTTTGGAATTTTTCTTGTAGGCGCTCTTGCTGTTGCTGGCGGTATCGTTGCCGCAACTTATGTTGCAAAGAAGAAGCTTGAAAAGGAAAATGAGGATAACTACTTTGATGAGTGGGATAAGGACGACGACATTGATGACGATTGGGACTATGATTTCGATGAGGATATCAATGTAGAAGACGAACCCTCTATCGCTGAAACAGTTGCTGACGTTGCATCTGAGGCAGCTGCAGATGTGGCAGACGCTGTTGAGAAGGCGGCTTCCGCTTTTGACAACTCTGATTTGTTCACAAGTGAAGCACCTGAGGATGACCTCGTTTGATTCAAGTCTGACAGCATAGTAAAAGTACAGCCATTTCTGATTTTCTGTCAGAAATGGCTTTTCTTTTTGGCGGCGTCGGCGGCAGAAAGGGGTGTAGCTATGTCAGAAAACGATAATTATGACAGAAAAGAACTGATAAAAATGGTTTCAGAAATCTTCGGCGAAGAATTGACAGACAGCCAGTTAAGTGAACGCACATCGCTCTGGCGGCTTGCGGAGGATACGGACAACCCCGAAATCCTTTCCCGATTAGCCGCCTGTCAGTATGTAGAGGTGCGTGAGGCGGTTGCACAAAATCACAATACGCCTATGGAAGTATTATTGTCTTTACTTCACGACGATGACTGGCAGGTAAGAGAAACCGCAGTTTTAAATCCCGATGTGCCTTTGAGTTCCGTGAACAAACTGAGTGATGACGAGAATGAATTTGTCCGTAATGCAGTTGCAAGGCGAAACGGCAAGGCATAATTTCTGTTTTGCTCTTTTGCACATAAACAATACCCTGCGAGTATCATTCCTCGCAGGGTATAAACATTTATGTCAGGTGATGACAGATGAAGTATTTTCGGGATTGTCATCCGTTGTTGGCATTGAAGCAGTGGAGTTGCCAGAAATGTCCGAATTTTCAGGACTGTCGGGCTGACTGTTTTCGTCAGCAGATTGCTCAGGCGGCAGGGGAATATCTATGTTTTCGTCAATCCACTCGGCACGCTTGGTAAGGAAATTGTTGACATACCATATCTGCAAATCGTATGTGTTTGCGGCATTGTTGGACCACGAGGAGTAGCCTGCCTTCTGTCCCCAGATATCCCACACCTTGAAGTTTTCCTCCTGTGACGGGTAGATAAGCTTTGCATTGCGGCGGATACTGTCAAAACCCGTTTCCAGCAGTTTGTCACGGACTTCTTTCCAGCGTGCGCTCAGACGTGCCCTGAACTGCTCATTCTGCATAAGGTGATTGCCCCAGCAAGTTCGGATATAAGAATTTTCCTCGTCAGAGCCAACTATCGTCCAGCTGTCGTATTTGTAATTATCAATAACATAGTTTCCGAAAGCAAGGTCAAAATCCCATACGGGACCCATCCTGATTTTTTCGCCTGCGTCAACAGTGAAGTAGCAGCTTCGGCGGAAGGCACTGTCGGTGTTGTTGGTAAGCTCCTGCAGGATAACCCAGTCAACAAAGCTGTCAACATCGATATACTGCTCAAGCTGTTCAAGACTGCCGCCGTTTACAAGAAGATTGTCAACCTCGTTGAAAAGGTCGATTATTTTCTGACGTTCTTCGGCGGTAAGTTCGTCGGCTTTCGGGTCTTTGAACGTGATGAATTTCAGCATTTTTGAATTTGTGTGGAAATAATCCACGCCAAGCTCGTAGGTTTCTGAATCAGCGCCGCCTACCTCAAGCATAAAGCCCCATTCGCCAACGCCGTCCTTTTTCTGCGAGATATCCACTCTGCCACTGCCGACCTCAAGATGCTCGCCGATAGCATACACACCCTGATATTCGCCGTTGATAAACAAATCCACGGGATACTGGGTGGGGGTAAAGCTGAAATTCAGCGTTCTGGCCATATCGAAAGCGACAATATTACGCATAAGCGACTTGTCGGCGTAGTTTGCAATCAGTACCCAATCACGCTCGGCAGGCAGACCAAGCACCTCGGCTTTTTCGTCAAGCTTGATTTTATAGGGCTTTTTCTCCCACTCCCACGTTGAGTTACCACGGCCTCGTATTTCTCCATGAATTGTTTCCAGCCCGTTTGCAAACTGCTCGGATTTTGAGCAGTCAATGGAAACCGTCATTCCGATTGTTTCGTGCCGCTGAATATCCGAAGCGGTTTTTCCTTCGTCAAGAGTGATATACACCATAGGCAGAACAGCCTCTGTACGCTCAGTGATTACACTGTAGTCCTTGCGGTCGCCGTCCTCGTCAACCACTGTAAGCTTATGCTGTTGTGTAAGGTCGGCAATTGCAGAGCCTTCGTATTCCCCGAACAGGCATTTTCCACGTTCGGCAGACGCCGTCATAACAGTAGATGTAATGCTGCTGTCGGGAAGATACCCTGCGCTGTAGGTTACTGCTCCGTAGGCACAGGCGGATTCCTCGTCAAAGGTGTATTCTATGATGTCACCATCGGGGGTAGTGGCAGTAAGCGTGATTTTTCCCGGGTTGTATGGCGGCGGTGCAACGCTTTCCACAGGCTCAGAGGAGCTTTCAGTTGAACTGCTGAAGGAAGATACGGATTGACTGGATTGTTCAGAAAAACCCGATTGCTCAGATGACGAATTTTCCGTATCAGAAGAATTCTTGTCCCCTGAACAGCCCGAAAATAACAGAATTGATGTTATAGCGGTTAGTGCGATGATTTTTTTCATAATGCAGTCCTCATTGAATGATTTAATTAAATACAGTATAGCACATCGACAGCGTAATTTCAAGAATAATAATATACAGATAGTATTATTATACTGAAATATTTATATATGTAATATATTATTCAAAAAATTACCGCTCATTTTGCAAACCCTACTTGAAAAATATCAATATATGTGCTATAATATAAGACAGCGGTAACGCAAAACTTATGAAATGGGGTGTTTTATTTGAAGCATATCGTTACTATCAATAAGGCTAACCTGAAGGCTACTGCTGAAAAGGGCGGCTGCGGCAAGTGCCAGTCTTCCTGCCAGTCTGCTTGCAAGACTTCCTGCACCGTAGCAAATCAGAAGTGCGCATCCAAGAGCTGATAACTCAGAAGCAAGGAGTCGATGGCTTCTTGCTTCAACTATTTCAGCGGAAATCTGTTAAGATGATTACAGCCTGTGATAATATGGCTGAAAAATACAAAAAGTAATAAAAGGAAGAAGATTATGATTCACAAATTTGAACAACTGGGATATAAAATCGCAATTGACAGTGACAGCAACGGCGTTCATCTGCTTGACGACTGCGCTTATGATATGCTTGACTTTGTAAGTGCACCTATGGCAGAGGAAATGCCCGCAGACCTTGTGGAGAAGCTTTCTGCATATACAGAGAGTAATATCCGTGAAACTTATTCCGAATTGTATTCGCTTTACAAGGAGGGTTCACTGTTCGCGGCAGACGAATACGAAAAGTATTCCGACACAATGGTTAAAAGTCCCGTGAAGTCTATGTGCCTGAATGTTGCACACGACTGCAACCTCCGCTGTGAGTACTGCTTTGCGCAGACAGGCGACTTCGGCGGCGAACGCTGCATTATGTCACCCGAAACAGGCAGAAAGGCAATTGATTTCCTGATTGAAAAGTCGGGCAACCGTGAGTATATTGAGCTTGACTTCTTCGGCGGCGAGCCGCTTATGGCGTGGGAAACCGTTAAGGCTACTGTTGATTATGCACGCTCTATTGAAAAGCAGCACGGCAAGACCTTCCGCTTTACTATCACCACAAACGGCGTTCTGCTTGACGACGAGAAGATTGAGTACATAAACCGTGAGATGTCAAACGTTGTTCTTTCGCTTGACGGCAGACGTGAGGTTACCGACAGAATACGCAAGACCCTCAACGGCAAGAGCGTTTATGACGTGATTGTGCCCAAGTTCCAGAAGCTGGTTAAGGCGCGTGAGCCGCTTGGCAAGGACTACTACGTCCGTGCAACCTTCACAAAGTACAATCTCGATTTCACCGAGGACGTTCTCCACATGAGAGAGCTTGGCTTTGAGCAGCTTTCCGCTGAGCCTGTTGTAACAGACCTCAGCGAGCCGTATGCAATCACCGAAAGCGACCTGCCCCGTATCTACAGCGAGTATGACCGCCTTTGCGAGGTTATGCAGAAGCGCAACAGGGGCGAGGGCGACTGGTTCAACTTCTTCCACTTTATGGTTGACCTTGACGAAGGTCCTTGCGCAATCAAGCGTCTGCGTGGCTGTGGCTGCGGCAACGACTATGTTGCGGTTGACCCCAACGGAAACATCTATCCCTGTCATCAGTTTGTAGGAATAGACCGCTGGAAAATGGGAAATTTATATGAAGGCTCATTCGATGATGAAATAAAGAACTATTTCGCAAAAACTCACCTCTATTCCAAAGAGGGCTGCCGCAACTGCTGGGCTAAATTCTATTGCTCGGGCGGCTGTAATGCGAACAGCTTTATCTACGAGGGCGACTGCCGCACACCGCACAAGCTCTCCTGCGAGCTTCAGAGAAAGCGCCTTGAATGTGCGCTTGCACTTGCCGTTGATAAGGCAGTGAACGCGGCAAATGCTGAATAATTCCTTGCGGATTTAATTATTTGTTCAGCATTATTTCACAAGGCTTACACAAAAAAAGTTTATACTATAGTTACAAAAGAAAGGCAAGGCTGATATATAATCGGTTTAGCCGCTATGGTTTAATGGTACAACGTTTCAGGTGTACATAGTGCTCAGGAGGCTATAATATGAACGAAAACAAAGAAATGAATATTATTGAAACAGAAATCGCTGAACCTGTTTCTGCTGATGTTCAGAAGAAATCAGCAAAGGCAGACAAGCCGAAGAAGAATTTCACAACTGCAAAGGTTGCGGCGCTTATGCTGGGAGTAATCCTTGCGGGCGGCGGTGCAGGCTTCGGCAGTGCGTATATCGGCGCAAAGCTTAATCCTGTAAATACAGCTTATGTCGATAGTGCTGACAACGTTGATGGTTCTGACAAAAACAAGGGCGATACCTCGTCCGATACAGGAAAGGGCAAAGCGCCTACCCTCAGTGAGATGCAGCAGGGGGCGTTTTCCCCTCAGCCGACAATTTCGGGCAATGTTGAGTTCAATTCCGATGGAACTTATATGTACACCCGTGACCTCGTAAAGGCTGTTCAGGACAGCATTGTGTATATTGAGGTGTTCGAGAAGTACAGGGGTTCAAGTCAGCTGGCTGGCTCTGCAAGCGGAATTATCATCTCTGCTGACGGCTACATTATAACGAATAACCATGTTGTTGAGGGCGCTGATAGCTACACTGTAAAGGTGAACAACACTGCAGAAGGCAAATCCCAGACCTACAAGGCAACACTTATTGGCACAGACAGCGACACCGACCTTGCAGTAATAAAAATTCCTGCTGAAAATCTGCCTGTGGCTAAGCTTGGTGACTCTGACACATTGTCGCTGGGTGACGATGTAGTTGCTATCGGTAACCCTCTGGGACTTGAAAATTCCGTTTCCAAGGGAATTATCTCGGGACTTAACCGTCAGATTTCCGACAGCAGACGTGGACTTTCCTCCATTCAGACTGACGCACCCATCAACAGCGGCAACTCCGGCGGAGCGCTGTTCAACGGCTACGGCGAGGTTGTCGGTGTAGTAAATGAAAAGTACGTCTACGATTACGCTGAAAACGTAGGCTTTGCAATTACTATAAACGAGGCAAAGGACGTTATTGACGACCTTATCGCAGACGGTTATGTTTCGGGCAGACGTGTTATCGGTATCACCTACATTGAGGTAACAGACGCTATCCCCGCTTATACCGGCATTACCGCAGGCTGGCAGGTAACTGAAATCAACAAGGAT
>JAZQBH010000041.1:0-7579 GCA_045545655.1 Oscillospiraceae bacterium | reverse complement strand
AACATATAGTATAATATTATTATGTATTTCTATGCCTTGATGGGCAGATGATTGTCGGAGGTTTAAGATGGATAATTTTATTCAGATAGACGTTTACACAAGCAGTATGGCGGTTGAGGGCATAACAGCGGCTCTCACGGATTACGGAATTACTGGTTTTATCATACAGGACAGCGCAGACTTCGAGGATTTTCTGTCCGACAAGAACGCTAACTGGGATTACGTTGACGACAGCCTTATGGGACTTAAGGACGCTGAGCCGAAAATCACATTCTATGTTCACGAGAATGCACAGGGCAAGGAAACCCTTGAGCAGATAAAAGAACTGATAAAGCGTTTTGAAGCTGAAAATGCTGACGGCTTTTACGGCAATTTGCGTATGGAGCTTTCAAATGTCCGTGAGGAAGACTGGGCAAACAACTGGAAGAAGTACTACAAGCCGTTCCGTATAGGAAAATCCCTTATAGTAAAGCCCTCTTGGGAGGACGTGCAGGCTCAGGACGGCGACAAAATTCTTGAAATCGATCCCGCCTCAACCTTTGGAACAGGTCAGCACTACACAACCAAAATGGTTATGGAAACCCTTGAAGACGTAATCAAGGGCGGCGAGCGTGTGCTTGATTTAGGCTGCGGCAGCGGTATTCTTACTATTGCGTCGTTTCTGTTCGGAGCAAAATCTGCGGTAATATGCGATATTTTTGAAAATGCAGTAACTACCGCTTCAGAGAATATCCGCAAAAACGGCTTTGAGGATTTCAAGGCACTGTGCGGCAACATCATCGACGATGAAAAACTGCGTAGCGAGATTGGCGGCGGATTTAACGTTGTCTGCGCTAATATCGTGGCTGATGTAATTATCGCTATGAGCGGATTTTTTGGCGATTTTCTTGCGGAAAACGGCGTACTTATAGTATCGGGAATTATTGACGAGCGTGTTGAGGAAGTTCTTTCCTCACTGGAAGAAAACGGATTTAAGCCTGCTCTCCATAAGAGCGAAGAGGGCTGGAATTGCATTCTGTGCAAGAGATAACAGTTGCCTTTCATCACCCTATTTGCCGTGTTGACGGCATCGAAAAATTTTAACTAATCACCCTGTTCTGGCATATAGTGTGTCAGGGAAAGGGGTGACGATGTGGAGTTCATTTACATATTCGGATTAATGTTTCTTGTGATTTTCGGTGCGGCGGCACTGCTGCTTCCGTTGTTCTCGGCATTGTTCAGTGCGGCTTACAGGAATGATAGACACAGAAACGATACACAGCAAAGGAATAGAAGAAGTTGAGAGATACAAGGCAGATTTCAGAGGATAATCTCATACATATCGAGGGCGATGTAGAGGACGTTATCTATTTCAATGAAGATACAAACTACATCGTTCTCGATATGGACGTAAACGGTGAGCTTGTCACCGCTGTCGGCACAATGGGCGACGTGCGTGAGGGCGAGCGCCTTAGTATGTATGGCGAGTATGTCACAAATGCAAAATACGGCAGACAGTTTTCTGTAAGTATCTTTGAGCGTTCTCTGCCAAGCGGAAAGGACGCTGTAAGAAGATATCTTGGTTCGGGTGTTATCGGCGGTATAGGTCCATCGCTTGCTAGAAAGATTACTGACGCATTCGGCGAGAAAACGCTCGAAATTATGGAAACCGACCCTATGCAGCTTACCGCTATATCGGGAATTACTGCTGTGAAAGCCAAGAAAATCGGCGAGGATTTCCACAATATTACGGGACTGAGAAAGGTGCTTACGTTCTTTTCGAAGTATTCTGTGCCGAATTATGTTGTAGCCGCTGCGTGGAATTTGTTCGGCGGTGACCTTATCCGTGCTGTTAAGGATAACCCGTATTGTCTGTGTATAAGTGGTGTTGATATGCGTTTTGAGGATGCAGAACGCATTGCACAGGACCTGCAGTTTCCGCTTGATAGTGAAGAACGTGTGTTTGCAGGAATAATCGCTGTGCTTCACGCTGCCGCTGACGACGGCAACTGCTGTATCCTTGAAAGCGACCTTGCCGAGAATGTAACCTCACGGCTGGTTGTAAGCGACGAGCTTTACTATTCCGCATTGATGCACGCTCAGAACAACGACGAAATCGTGATTTCTGACATATATGATGCAAAGTATGTCTATCTCTCGGAATATTTCAGAGCAGAAACATACATTTCGCAGAAGCTTGCGGATATGATGCGGCGTAACCCCAAAGAAGAACTTGATTTTTCCAAGGAAATCGAACAGATTGCAAATGAAAAGGGCATAGAGTATGAGGAACGTCAGCGGAAAGCTATAAATTCTGCTGTGAACAATCACGTTTTTATCCTCACAGGCGGCCCAGGTACTGGTAAAACTACCACTCTCAACGGCGTGATTGAGCTTTGCAAGCGCCGCCGTCTGAGAATAAAGCTTGCCGCTCCTACTGGCAGAGCGGCAAAGCGTATGGCGGACCTTACCGGCGCACAAGCGCAGACTATTCACCGTCTGCTGGAAGTGGATTTTGCAGCTGGCGGTAATGCGTTCAAGCGTAATGAGCAAAATCCGCTGTCGTGCGACGTGCTGATTATAGATGAGATGTCGATGGTTGACACTCTGCTGTTTGCAAGTGTGCTGAGGGCAATGCGGCCAAATGCGAGTCTGATTATGGTCGGCGACAGCAACCAGCTGCCTTCGGTAGGTGCGGGAAATATTCTGCGTGACCTTATCGACAGCGGAGTTATCCCGACGATTGAGCTTGTGGAGATTTTCCGACAGGCGGCGCAGAGCCTTATTGTCACCAATGCCCACGAGATAATCCACGGCGAACTGCCCGTGCTTAACCGCAAGGATAACGACTTCTTCTTTATGCCGTCTGCAAACGAGGAGGACACCCTTCGCCTTGTTATCGACCTTGTAAAGACAAGACTTCCCAAGGCATACGGCTATGACCCTGTTGACGATATTCAGGTACTGTGCCTGTCACGAATGGGCACTGTCGGCACGGCTGTAATAAATAAGGAGCTTCAGCTGGCTCTTAATCCGCCTGCAAGCGGCAAGCGTGAACTGAACTTTATGGGCACGCTCTTCCGTGACGGCGACAAGATTATGCAGACTAAGAATGATTACAATGTTGAATGGCGCAGAGGCGATGAAAAATCAATGGGTATCTTCAACGGTGACGTTGGCAGAATATCCGATACCGACAGGACAAATCAGCGCTGCGGCATTGATTTTGAGGGCAGAAAAACCACTTATGACATTGATATGCTTAAAAGGGTAGAACACGCTTATGCTATGACTGTTCATAAAAGTCAGGGAAGCGAGTATCCTGCGGTTATTATTCCACTGCCTGTGCGTATGGACAGGCTTTCGTACAGAAATCTGCTGTATACTGCGGTTACCCGTGCAAAGCAGACCCTTATCATAATCGGCACACAGCAGAAGGTTGCCGAGATGGTTTACAATGACAGAAGAAAAGAGCGTTTTTCGTGTATGAAAGCAATGCTTGAAGACGCTTTCTCCGAAGAAAACTGATTTTTACTTAATTCGACAGCATAAAACTTGTACTATGTTGTCTTGAAACTGGCATAATAAAGGTAGTAAGATGATTAGAAGAATTACAGATGAAGAAATGTCTGTTCAGCGTGATTTCACGCAGCAGATTAAGGAACTGATAAACGGCAGAGGACTTAAAGCCCACGTTCACACGTTCGGTTGTCAGCAGAATATGTCTGACGGTGAGAAGATTAAGGGAATGCTCTGTCAGATGGGGTATGAGCTTATTACAACTCCCGATGGCGCAGACCTCGTGATTTTCAACACCTGTGCAGTTCGTGAAAACGCTGAGGACAGGGTGTTCGGAAATCTTGGTGCGCTTAAGCACGAAAAGGCACGCAACCGTGATATGATAATCGCAGTGTGCGGCTGTATGACCGAGCAAGGTCATATTGTAGAGCGGATTAAGCGTAGTTTTCCGCACGTTGATTTGGTGTTCGGCACCAACGCATTACACACGCTCCCCGAATTGCTGTATACTCAGCTTAACGAGAGAAAGAGAAATTTCTGCGTGCCGCAGTGCGACGGCGTAATCGCAGAGGGAATGCCGATAAGACGTGAAAATTCGCTTAAAGTAAGTATTCCTATTATGTATGGCTGTAACAACTTCTGCAGTTATTGCATAGTGCCGTATGTTCGTGGACGTGAGCGTTCAAGGGAAACCGCCGATATCCTCGCCGAGGTTAAGCAGGCGCTTGCCGAGGGTGCAAAGGAAATCCTTCTGCTCGGACAGAATGTAAACTCCTATGGCAAGGAGCTTGGCACAAGTTTTTCACAATTGCTTAAAGCAGTAAACGCCCTTGACGGCGAATTCAGAATCTGCTATATGTCAAGTCACCCACGTGACTTCACAACAGAGCTTATCGACACGATTGCAGAGTGTGAAAAGGTGTCACGTCACTTCCACTTGCCTGTGCAGAGCGGCTCTGACCGTATACTGAAGCTTATGAACAGGCATTACACACGTGCGGATTATCTGAAGATAACGGATTATATCCGTGAGAAAATGCCCGACGCCGCAATTACATCTGATATTATTGTGGGCTTCCCAGGGGAGCAGTATGAGGATTTCGCTGATACGCTGTCGCTGGTAAAGCAGGTTGGATATGACTCGCTGTTTACGTTTATTTATAGTCTGCGAAAGGGTACTAAGGCGGCGGAAATGCCTGACCCTGTATCCAAAGAAGAAAAGCAGAAGTGGTTTCAGCAGCTGCTTGATGTTCAGGCAGAGTGCGGCAGAAACAATTTTGAGCAGTATGTCGGCAAGACCGTGCGTGTGCTTTGCGACGGCGAAGGCAGATTCCGTGAGGGTCTGCTGACAGGCAGAACTCCACAGGATGTAATTGTCGATTTTGAAGGCGATAAGTCGCTTATCGGACAGTTTGTTGATGTGAAAATTGAACAGGCTTTTCAGGCGTTCGTGCTTGGTAAGGCTGTTGAATAAAACGCTCTTTTATGAGCAGATTTAAAACAAAGGAGAATATTGTTATGACAGTAATTGAAGCAGCAAGAGAATTGGGAAAGGTGGTTCAGGCTGACGAAAGATATATCGAATATGTCAAGGCTAAAAAGGCAAACGACGAGGACGAAACTCTACAGAACCTTATCGGCGAGTTCAACCTTGTCCGTCAGAATCTTGCAATGGAGTCTGACAAGCCCGACGGCGAGAGAGATGATGAAAAGCTCCGTGAGCTTAACCGCAAGGCACAGGCTGCCTATGAAGCAGTAATGACAAACGAGAATATGGCTCTCTTTACAATGGCAAAGCAGGGAATGGATAAGCTGATGAGCGAAATCAACACTATCCTTACCTACTCTGTTGAGGGTCAGGACCCCGCAACCTGTCCCTCTGAGCCGCCTGCTGCGGCTTGCTCAGGCAACTGCGCATCTTGTGGCGGCTGCGGCTGATTGTTCTGAATATTTTCAGCACCGCACGGCTTAGCATAGCTGTGCGGTAAGGCTGATTTATGTTGGTATGGAGCTTGATGAATTATTTTATAGATAAGGATTTTGTAGGTTATGAGTAACACAAATAACGCAAATGAAAACGAAAAAATGTCCCCGATGCTGAAACAGTATAAGGATATCAAGGCGAATTATCCTGATTATATCCTGTTTTTCCGTCTGGGCGACTTCTATGAAATGTTCTTCAAGGACGCCGAGATTGTTTCAAGGGAGCTTGAACTTGTGCTGACCCACAGAGCTGGCTCACCTATGTGCGGAGTGCCCTTTCACAGTGCGGAAATATACATAAAAAAGCTGATTGAACGTGGCTTCAGAATTGCAATATGCGAACAGCTTACAGACCCGCACGCTTCAAAGGGACTTGTTCAGCGTGGAGTAATCCGATTAGTCAGCGCAGGTACTGTAATCGAAGCCTCAATGCTGTCGGAGGACTGCAACAACTACATAATGTCAGTGTATTCCGACGACGAGGGCACAGGTTTTGCTTTTGCCGATATTTCCACTGGCGAGGTGCACATCTTCGAGAAGAAGGGCGACCGCCGTGAACAGGAGATAATCGCTGAAATAGCACGCTTCAATCCCGTTGAATATCTTATCAACAAAAATTTTGTGGACCTAAAGCAGGTTAACCAGTTTATGACAAAGCACTGCAAGAAATGCGTGTGCGAAATGCTTGACGACGATATGTTCACAAATTCTGATTTGTCGGTTATAACAAATCAGTTTGAAAATGCCGCCGATGAAAATTCGCTTGGCATATCGGGAATGAAATACGCTCAGAAGGCGCTGTGTGCGTTGTTCCGCTATGTGGGTGACGCACAGAAAACGGTAGTAAAGCGTTTTGTGGAGGTTTCTTCGCATAACAGCGGCGACTATATGGATTTAAGCATTACTGCTCAGCGTAACCTTGAGCTTACTGAAACAATGCGTACAAAGGAAAAGCGTGGTTCTCTGCTGTGGGTGCTTGATAAATGCGTTACCGCTATGGGCAGACGCCGACTCCGCAGCTGGGTTGAACGTCCGCTGATGTCACACGCTAAAATTCTCGGTCGCCTTGAGGCGGTTGACGAGCTTTCGCAGAATGCCACAGTGCTGTGCGAACTTCGTGAAGCTTTAAAGGGCGTGTATGACCTTGAACGACTTATGTCACGCATAATGTACAAGGCGGCGTCACCGAGGGATATCTATACTCTTGGCAAGACTACATCACGCTTACCAGTAATTAAAGAACTGCTTGGTCAGCTTAAATCAAGGAAAATGACCGAGCTTAACGACAGTATAGCCACGCTTGAAGAGATAACCGTACTTGTTGAAAACGCTATCACAGATGACCCGCCTCCATCTGTAAAGGACGGCGGCGTTATCAAGGAGGGCTTTAACGAGGAGATAGACCGCCTTCGTCTGATTTCGGTAGACAGCGCTGAATATCTCCGTGAAATGGAACAGCGTGAGCGTGATGCAACAGGTATCCGAACGCTGAAAATCGGAAACAACAGAGTTTTTGGCTACTATATCGAGGTTTCCAAAAGCTTTAAGGAACAGGTACCCTCACATTACGAGCGAAAGCAGACCCTTACAAACGGCGAACGCTACGTCACCGAAGAGCTGAAAAAGGTAGAAGCGGAGATACTCGGTGCAAAGGACAAAATCCTTGCCCTTGAAATGGCTATCTTCAGTGAGGTGCGTGAGTTTATCGCCGCAAAGCTTACACAAATCCAGCAGACTGCCGCTGCCTTGTCACAGGCTGACGCACTTTGCTCACTTACACAGGTGTCCATTGAAAATAACTACGTTAAGCCCGAAATTACGCTTGACAGCGTTGTAGACATCAAGGACGGCAGACACCCTGTTATTGAGAAAATTCTGCTTGACCACCCGTTCACTCCGAATGACGTATATCTTAACAACACCGACAACCGACTGCTTATCATAACAGGTCCGAATATGTCGGGTAAATCAACGTTTATGCGCCAGACGGCTCTGATTGTACTTATGGCGCAGATAGGCTGTTTTGTGCCTGCAAAATATGCAAAGATAGGCGTTGTGGATAAGATATTCACACGAGTTGGTGCGTCTGACGACCTCA
>JAZQBH010000040.1:0-3730 GCA_045545655.1 Oscillospiraceae bacterium | reverse complement strand
TCGGACTGTACCTCCCGTGTTATTTTGCAGCCACCTTCGTTATACTATACATGATAACCACCTCTTTCATAAAGGTCTATCTATGTAAACGCATAATGCGGAAGAAAATCGTCTGCGGGTTTCCAGGTCCTCGGTGTTTTCAACGGCTAAACGCCTTCATCATTGCGGGCTGCACCCTATCAAGGCTGCACGCTCCTCGCACTCTCAATTCACCCGAGCATCCGGCTGCGACTCCGCAGACACTCGCTAACTGGTTCTATGCACTCCACCGGACTCGCTTCCTTTCTGCTTAAAGCTAGTATAGTTGTGAATTTTTCAGGACATCGGTATGTACCTCTCTGATATCAAGCTCTCATCTGTCTGTGCGACATACTCCCTGCAAACCGCTCACCCGCTCGTCCGCCGTTCGTGCTGTCGAAACTTGCGAACCGTACAGCCGCTAGCGAAACCCGCCGTCCGTGACCCGTCTGCCAGCCAAGAGCTGCGCCCTCAGACACCCTAAGATACTAACCATCCATCGGAGTTACTCCCCTTTCGCTGAATTAAGGCGGTCAACCGTGCCAGCTTCCTGACCTTTATCCGGTTTCCCTGTCCTTGAATATATATTACCACATTTTTTGTGTATTGTCAATAGAAATTTTTAATTTTCAACATAGCATTTTGTATATAATTTTAAACCGTGTTTTAGTTAATTTTAATGATTATCGGTTAAGAACGGCAAAAATCGCTTGTTTTTCAGAAAATCCCTCTTGACAATCAAGCCATAATGTTGTAGAATAATATTGTTAGGGCATTAAAAGCGTAACAAAATTAAAAAAACAACAATTGAAAAGAGGCTGAGAAAAATGGCTTACGAAGATAACGACGCATTTCTCGACGAGGAAGAGGGCATCATCGAGCTTGAAGATGAGGAAGGAAATGTCACAAGATTTGAATTTGTTGACAGAGCAGAACTGAACGACGTGGTTTATTACGCTCTTATTCCTGCTGACGCTGAAGAAGACGGCGCTTCTGAGTTTGTAGTGCTGAAGGAAATCATCAGCGACGACGGCGAGCCTATGCTTTCTACCGTTGACGATGACGACGAATATGCCGCTGCGGGCGAAATGTTCCTCAAGCGTTTTTCCGAGCTTCCTGAACTGGAAATTGAAGAAGAATAAACCACTGAACTGCAAAGTATATTTTACTTATCGGTGAAAAGAATACTACTGTACTCAAGGATATAGACAGAAGCTGAAAAGCGGATAATCTGATTTTATTACTGCCTTGCTTGTGTATGTGTGCGTATATGACCCACATTATTTAAAAGGGATTTCGGCTCCGTTGTCGGATTGCAGACCTCCAATACCTTCGGGTATTGTTGGCGGGAGCGTGAACACATCGGGCGATTTTACCCGTCCTGCCAAAAGCGGGTTTCTTATTGCATCTTACGGCAAGGCGGTGAGCACAAACAACAGACAGGGAGCTTGTAAAAGTTCCCTGTTTTTTATTTACTTGCGCACTTTAAAGGAAAGAACAATCCTGTCTGTCCACAACAACCGCACCGCCTTCGCCGTGGCGTTGACAAAAACGGCAGATAAACCTTGTTTTAAAAGCAAATAATAGTAAAATATTTTTGTTACCCCCTTTCTTTTTCTGTATAAATATGGTACAATATAAATAGTAATATCATAACAACTCTGATTTTAGTTGGTTAATTTATAAAAAATGAAGGTGATTTTTTGGCTTTCTGCGATTTAACAGCTGTTACAGCTTATGATGAAAAGAGTGGAGCAACGTATGTTATCGGCGATGTATTTGCAACCTACTCACACAGCAGCGATGTTCCGCTTGTGTACAGCTGGGACCTTGTAAAATATGTCGACGCCGCAAAACACGAAATCAAAATTGCGGCAGGCACCAAAAGCTTTTCCATACATAACAAAATGTTCAAGTCCGAAGAGGACTACATAAAGGCAATCACTATTATAGAATATATGCAGGGAAAATATAACTTCGGTTACAAACACGAACGCCGTATTTTCCCGCTGAAAAGCCAGTATCGTGAATGCCTGCCCGGAAAAGAACAGTATACCGGCGAGGCTATACTCGATGAGGTTGAGATAGCGTCGGCGTTCCTTACAATGCTTAATTTCAAACTGATAAAGCTGCTGTGGCTGATTGCCGTGCTGATAGCATTCATAGTTATCGGTGTTCTGCATTTTACAATCGGCATTACAAGAGATAACGTGCTGTATTTCGTGCCTATCTCACTTGTTTCAGGCGGCATATTTGCAGTGCTTGTGTACATAACCACGCATATGATTGCAAGGGCTAAGGTAAAGAAAATGTGCAGTTCCGACCCCGCAACCAAACAGGTTATTACTTTCGTGATAAGCAGAGCAGGTTTTGCTACCTGTGAAACCTGTGTATATCAGGGTCGTGACCTTGTGCCCTGGAGCGAGGTTGAATATTTCGTCGAGTCAGACAAGATGTTTATTCTGTATAAGAACAATGTTCCTGCAGCTTTTATTCCTAAAAAGGCGTTTGAAAAGAAGATGGTAGGTTCTGTTGCAGATATCATTGCGCTGCATCTCGAACAAAGATAAGGGGTGATATCCTGTGAGCGTTGAAATTAAATCAGAAACACTTCTGGTCGGCGGAAAAGAAGCACTGATTGTAACCGTCCGTAACGGCGAGGGGGCAATCGGCACTTGCGACGCTGGCTATACAGGGCTTGGCGGAGTTGCCTCGAAAACCAGATTGTTCTACATAGGAAATGTGCCTGTTGTAAGCGTTGTATGCCCCAATCACGGCGACGAAAACCACGACAAGCTTATTTCCTTCTGCCCCGGATATTCAAGTTTTGACCACGAAATCAAGAAAGCAATAGACGCTTGCTTCAACAAGCTGAACAAAAGCGAACCGATAGTAAGCTCAATCCACGAGATATTGGGTCTGTTGGAGGACGGCGTGTATGCGCTGTATTTCTCGGAATACTACCCCACCGACGGCAGCGGCGCATTCTTCTGGGGAGCGTATAACATTCCGCACGATGTACACGGCACGGCTGAAAACAACCGTATGCTCAAAGGAAACGTCTACAAGCCTTGTTTCCTTGTGCCGTCTGTGCCGCTTGACCACTTCCTGCCGAAAATCAAAACAGGAATCAGCGACCCAGTAAAAAGCAGACCTGTTCAGGGAATAGTTTATCACCTTACAGGCTTCCACTCAATTCTTCTTAAAGGACATCACGGCGCAGTAGCCTGCCTTGAAGAAGGACTGCCTTTCAAGTGCCTTGTAATTGAGAAAATCTGTCAGCCGTACACCGACCCCATTGAAGCACCGTTTGCTGCTTCGGCAACTGAGGCTTTCCCTGCCGCAGACGGCGAGGATATCCCTGAAACCACTGACGGCGAAACCGAAGCAGAAGCAGTTGACACTGAACAGCCGCCAGAAACAGGAAAATCTTCAAAAAGGCTGATTTATCCCGAAGGAATATCAGGCTTCAGAGGACCTTCTATAAAAGTTCCGCTTGAACTGTTTCCGAAGGAAACGCTGAAGTTCCTGCTGACATCTAAAAAAGAATACAAGCCGAGTCAGTTTGATATTCTTTCTGCAAAGCTCGCTACGGTCACCAAAAAGGCGGTAAGCAACAATATTCTGCCCCTTCAGATTCTTGAAAAGGCAGACGCACTGCCCGACTGCGAAATGATAGAATCCGCTTACGCAATCAGCTCGCTTTCAGATG
>JAZQBH010000039.1:0-4329 GCA_045545655.1 Oscillospiraceae bacterium | reverse complement strand
TTTGCTTGTATAACCGAAAAACTTTGAGATTTTGTACAGTTTTTCGGTTTAAGCACAGAAAACCGTCCCACTTTTATGAGTTGAGACGGTTTTTGTGTTTTATGGGTTTAGTTTCTGCCAACAGGCTTTAAACACCCTTAATTGGTTCGTTCTCTTCCTCAAACTTGCTGATATTCTCACGAATAAGGACAAGAACGTGACTATTTACGGAACGTCCTTCGTAGTTTGCGATATAACCTAAATAAGTCGCTTGAAAAAAATGTATTATAGCTTATTATAAAAACCAGTTACTTAATCGGGTGTCTTATGATGGTTTTCAACTTATCAACGGAACATTTTCTCGGGTCGGAGAGATAAATTTCGTGGTGACGTCTCCCATCAGAAAAATCTTCCGTATAACCGTTTTCTGCGAGAAAAGCTTTCATCTTCTCAATGCTTGCAGGTTCGTCGTCATAAGCGCCCTTATGCATAATCTGAACGCAAAGTCCCTCAGTCATCTTCATAAGCCTTGCCTTGGTTAAATCAAGGTCGGGCTTTTTCTTTTGCAGAACTGTTTTTGCGTTCTGGAGCACCTCTTCTGTTACAAATTCAGGCTGACGTATCATAGATGTCCACCTGAACTTGCTTTTATCGTTAATGTTCAACCCGTCAAAGGTTTCGTCGTACATATCCCATAAACCTTCAAGCGGAGGCACAACATATTCAAAATATCCATTGGGCTGTGTACCGTTCATTTTAGACATTTTTATTGCAAAGGACAATCCATAGAGTATTTCTAAAGCCTGCTTATATTCCTCACAGGAGTTAGGGTCACCCTCGCCGTCAACAGCAATAAAAGTCATTTCGGGTACATCTATAATCGAGGGCTTTGTCTTGGGTTGGTATAAGTCCTTGTATTCCTTTTTGTAATCGAGTTTGTCCATTTTTGTTCCTTTCCTAGGTTTGTTATTGCACTCCATTAAAATCTGTCTTGCTTTCAAAAGGGCGATTGAAAGAACCAATCTCAATCAGATTTCCTTCGGGGTCGGCTATGTAGCAGGTACGCTGTCCACAAGGCTCGTTTTCTGGTGGCAACACCGAAACAGCACCCTTTGAAATTGCATCATTATAAGCCTTGTCAACCTCATCAAAGGTATCAACATAAAGAGCAATTTCAAAATGTCCATTTAAACCTTTGAGATATTCATACTTTCTGCTTGTCATTTTCTCAAAATTTTTGCGTTCGAAAAGCATAAAAAGTGTTCCGTTTTTAACTAGATATACATTTACTGCATTCTCATCTTCGGTAATTTCAAATCCAAGCACATCTCTGTAAAAGCGTATCATTGTGGGCATATCATTCACAAACAATCCAAAACCATCAAGTTTCATTTTATTTCCTCCGTAAAACTAATTTATTTCTTTTTCCTAGGTGCGGGAAGTTCCTCATACATTGCGTCAAATAGTTTTGCTAAAAATTCTTTGCTGTCAACATCATCAACCAACAGCATTTCCTTTGCCCCATCATAAGGTAGTTCATACATTGCGTGAGGCATAAGAGAAACGGCTGATTTAACGGGCTTTACAAGTAGCCTGTCGTCATAAATCCCACCGATAATTTTATCTCGATAGTAGATGATATATTCGCCCATCATCGCTCTGTATGTTATCCCGTCTAATTCGGATAACTGTTCCAAAATGAACTCTAAATACTCTTTACTTGAAGACATATTGCACCTCGCTGAATTTAATTTGTTGTTTGGGTTAACGCAATAAGGTCGGATTTTTCATAACGATTGTGACCTTGTAAACTCTTTTTATATTTCCAACACTTAATAGCGTCTTCTAAACTTTTCCGTTGATTATCTTCAAAGAAATCACGGATATAAGTATTGTACTCAAATTGTTTGTCTATGGTAGTTTTGCCTTTTTTCTTTTCTTCTGAAATACGATAGTAGGCTTCGATAGCATCTTTGTATGTTTTTCCTCCATTACTTTTCAGCCATTTCTGAAACAGAACATTGAACGAAAAACTTTTACCTATTTTCTCCTTGAAAAAGGCTCTATGCTTTTCAGAACACACAATATCCTGTTCTATCAGAGTTTCTTCGGTAATCAAGCCGACATCTGCCGCTGGTTTTCTTTTAACAGCTGTTCTCAGAACTTTACCTGTATCAAGATAATATGCAATTCGCTCTGTCAGTTCTGGCTTTCCTCCCGAAACAGGCATTTTATTCTCCCGACAGAAATTCATCAATTCTTCTTTCAGATAGTAAAAGCTGAGAAATGTTTTTGAATCGAGATGTTTGTTTAAAACTGGTCTTTCACTCATAATTGCTTCCCTTACTCCTGAATTTCTTTTGAATAACTGCTGTTTTCAAAATTCCAACGCTCAATATATGGCTTATTTAATTCATATTTCCAATGACTGACAAGCTTTGGTGTGATTTCAATAACACACTCGGTTTCAAGTGCAGAATATCGCATATATGCAAGCTTGAAATGCTTTTTCATTGCTGTTACAAACAATTCCGAATCTGTTGGTCTGCCTGATATTCTGGCCGACCCTTCTATCGAATAATCCTTGAAGAAAAGAGAAACATTCGGATTAGCTTTTATCTGCCTGCATTTCAGATACCGTTCATCAGTCTGACAATAAAATTTCCCGTCAATTACAACAACGCTCATTGCCCTTGATGTAAC
Organism: Oscillospiraceae bacterium; assembly: GCA_045545655.1. Lineage (GTDB taxonomy): Bacteria > Bacillota > Clostridia > Oscillospirales > Ruminococcaceae > CAG-115. The sequence goes on along the minus strand of JAZQBH010000039.1, from coordinate 1,647 downwards.
ACGGTTATCAGCACAGGTTGAAAGTACCATAACACCTGAGTTGCCGATTTTGCTCCATAAACGCTGAAATTCAGTTCGTTCATTGCTCATAAAATTACCTCTTTCCGATGTGATAAGGTAATTATAACACATCAAACCTGACAGCTGTGTGTCAGGTTTGATATTTATCAGAAATATTTTTCAGAAGTTCTAAAAAATCTTCACGGTATTCGGCAGGCGAAATAATTTCAGCATTTTCTCTGAAGCCTAATATGTAAGAATAAAGTGATAACTTGTCAGACCAGGTGAATTTAAGAATTACATTGCCGTTTTCGTCTTCCGTGAAATTTTCAGTGCCGAATTCATCGACAATCCGCCACTTGACCGATTTATCAAAGCGGACTGTTGCGGAGATTTCTCCTTTTATATGCCGCAGTTTATCACATTCATATTCTGGAATATCACGCTGAACAAAAACGTCTTCGGTCTTTGTAAGTTCGGTCATTCTTGTGAGTTTGAACAATCGGTAATCCTGACGTTTTAAACAAAATCCCCACACATACCAGCTTGACCACTGAAAAATAAGTCGGTATGGTTCAATGCTTCGTTGTTCGGTGCATTCGGGGGAGTAATATCTGAATGTAATAATTCTTTTCTGCTCCATCGCTGATTTAATAAGTTCAATCCTCGTTGAAACAGCGTTTTTATCCCACATAGCGAGGTCAATTATGATATTGCTGTCAGCGTTTATAGTATTACTTACGGAGAGCTTATCCATAAGCTGACGATAGCGGTTTGTACCGCTTACGCTGTCGAGGCTTTTCAGTCCCGAAAAAATCGCCTGCATTTCAGACGATGAAAGCAGTGTGCGGTCTATCTTGTAGCCTTCCATTATGGAAATGCCTCCGCCCTGCCCCTGTGACGTGGTTATAGGAATACCAGCCTTGCTGATATCGTCAATATCACGGAGAATTGTTCTGACAGATACTTCAAATTTCTCCGCAAGCTCGGGTGCAGTGATTTTATCCCGCTGTAAAAGTATAGAAAGAATGCCGATAAGACGGTCGAGTTTCATTGGTTGGGTGTCCTTTCAATATGTTTCGGAATCAAGTACTGACCTAACCTTCTAATGATTCAGGAAACAACAATCAAGCAAATTTCGCCTATAATTCTGTTAATACCAATTATAACATATCTGACAGGAAAGTGCAACAGCTATTCCGACTCTTCGATAATTCGTTTTTTCATTTTCCGAACCAAAACCATACAACATTCAGAGGATTTGCAGGTACTTGTGGAAGTGACCTCCGCTAAGCTGAAATCCCAAGTAAAAAGGCTACGTAGGATTACTACACAGACTTTACCCTGAATTGTGAATACTACTTTTATATGCCGTCAGCTGACCTCGGACATTACTGTTGATATCGAATCGTTCGAAACTATGTCTAAAACAGGGGATGACTAACAATAAAATGCATCACGGCATCAATGAGATAGTTTCGTTTACATCTTCAATTCGAAGATACTTTGCATTAAACATATTAGCTAATTCTTTGGCAGGATTTTTAGTATGACGTCTTTTATTTGCATCAAGTATAGTACATATTGCTTCTTCATTAAAGTTGGTTATTAGAGCAAGGTCATATCTAGCGCGAGAAGAACCAACAT
>JAZQBH010000038.1:0-14283 GCA_045545655.1 Oscillospiraceae bacterium | reverse complement strand
AAGGATAACGGTTTCGGTTACGCCTGTGGGCAGACCGTTTTCGTCAGTTTCATCGGACTCACGGAAGGTAAGCAGTGCGGTTTCGCCGATTTCACGTACAGCCGCCTGCGGGTCGAACGAGGTGTCGTCGCTCTGCCACGGGAACTGCACTATAATTGCGTTTGTACCGTAGTCAACGTATACCTCGTAGTCGTTGATGCTCTTGCTGATAAGTCGTGTTTCGATAATCGACTTTGCAGCGTCAAGCTCAGTTTCAGTGATATCGTTTGCGCCTGCATAATCCTCAGGTACGCCGAAGGTTACGTTAACGCCGCCTCGGATATCAATACCCCATCTGATGTCGTCGATACCCCTTATGTGGGTTGTCTTTACGTCGCCGTAGTATGTTTCAAGTCCCAGTGTTGACAATAATGCAAATACTATTATCAATATGGATACTATGAAAAACACGGGTTTTGTTATTCTGCTTTTCAAGTTTTTCCACTCCTTATACTAGGGCATCTCCAAAAAACCTACCGTTGCGGTTTTTAGAAAAACCCTTTTTATTTTCCCTGCCTGAACTGTTTTTTGTCTGACAGATATTTCCAAATGAATATTATAGTCCATTCTAGTTTATTTTACCACAAATTATCGGATTAGTCAAGATGTATTCGGCGGATTATCGGTGTTTTTTTCACTAAATCTATTGAAATAGGAAAAGGAATGTGGTATAATGTTATTTATAATGGGGAGATGTTTAATGAATATTGAATAGAGAATAATGAATAATTTAGGTGTGCCCTTCGTGGTAGGATGCCACAACTATCGCCGCCAAAGTGCACGGCGCAGATGCCGTGCAGAATAGGGCGATTTCGGGTGCGGATGCGGCACAACAATGCGGCGACTTCAGGCACAAATTATAAATTTAATATATCGGCGAAGCCGATACCACAACTATTCATTATTCATTATTCAATATTCATTCCTCTCGGCTATCTGCGAAAGGACAATTTATGGACAATCAGAACAATTTCAATAATCAGAATAATCAGCAGTATTCTCCGCCGCCTGTGCCGCCAATGCAGAACGCTCAGAACGCTCAGCGTGTACAAACTGCACAGACTGTACAGCCCCCTCAGAACAATATGACCAAGGGCGAGCTGTTTGTGGGAATGAACCTGCTCAGCAAAATAGGTGTTATATTTATAATAGTAGGTATCATTGCTTTTTCGGCGGTTTCGGGAGAATACATCTCCGCACCCATCAGAATGGTTATGGTTGCGGCAGTGGGACTTGTTATGCTGGGCGGCGGCGAGCTGTTCCGCAGAAAGAGCTCACCTGTGTTTGCAAGTGCGCTCAGCTTCGGCGGTATCGCAGAGCTGTTCATTGCGGCGCTTATCGGTCAGTTCGGATTTGAGGTGTGGGGACCGCTTGCAACTCAGATTATAGGACTTGTTGTGGCGGCAACGGGAATTTTCCTGTCGGTGTGCTACCGCAGTCAGTCGTTACTTGCGGTAACGCAGATATGTGCGTCAATGCCGTTTTTCGCTTCGTGGGAAGACCCTCTTGCCGTGTATGTCGGCGCTGTGTGCCTTATGGCGGTTCACGCGGGGGCGGCAATCATTGCAAGAAAAAGGGATTATGTCATATCCATATTCATAGGCATTTCCCTTATATTTGTACACACTTTTTCGTTTATCACCATACTGTATGAATCGCTGAACGAGGTTGAAAAAGACAGTGCAGTTGAGTTCGGCAGCAGCTTTGGCTATTTGCCGCTGATATTCCTCGTCTGTGCGGTTGTGTGCTACGTGGGAGGTCTTGCCCTCAACGCCGCACAGAATTACGGCAAGCTTTGCCTGTGGGAAACCACTGCAATGGTGCTTGCAATGCTTCCTGTGCTTATCTGTCTGCCGTTGTTTATGGGCATAACCACGGAAAGCGAAATCATCACGGGTGTAGCCTGTGCAGTGGCCGCTGTGGTTTTCGCAGTGGTAGGCGTTGCGTTTGAGTTCAGGTTCCTTGACCTTAACTCGGTGTCGGCGGTTATGTACAATTTCGCTGTGCCGTTTGCGATAATTGCGGTTGGCTGTTTGTTCAGCTTTTCTGGCACGGCGGTTTATGCGGCGTTCCATATCTTGGCAGTAGTGCTTATTGCGCTGAACGCTTTCGCAGGACGAAAGCTGTTCTGGTGGTGGGGACTGTCACTGCTTATCGTTTCAGAAATAGCCTTTATGGCAGTGCTTGCTGACGCAGAGGGCGGCGAACGTGCCTTTGCGATTATCCTCAACCTTGTGTTGTGGTTTGCACTGATGGCGATATACATTATAAAGAAAAAGCACGAAACAACAGGCTTCCGTGTGTACACCTGCCTTGCATTCGCAAATGCGGGAATACTGCTCAGCACTCTTATCCTCAACGATCTGCGTGCCGCTATGAGAGAGGCGCTGTTCACGGGCTCGGAAACCGCTCTGCTGTGCACTCTGCTTACTGCCTCTGCATGGATGGTGCTTGGCTTTGCAGTGGGCAAGCCGAAATTCCTTAAAACATGGGGAATGGTAAGCTCTATCCTGTTCTATGCGGCGGGAATGCTTTATCTGTTCTTCTCGAACATCATACAGGGCATTGCAAACGCAAAGGAAGTTGAGTTCAGCTTTATGTTCGTGATGGTGACTATCATCGTAAACATCGTGTCAGTGCTTACAGTGCTTGACCTTACTATGCAGATTACCGCAAAACAGTCTAAGTTCGGCAAGGCCGTGGGACTTATCGTGTCGGCTTACGGACTTATGTCGCTTACATCGGTGCTTGGTATGAACAACGCCGTTGCATTTACAAGCTGGATTATAAGCGTTATCTACATAGTTGCCGCAACGCTGTGGATACTGATAGGCTTTAAAAAGCGCAACGCTCTGCTCAGACGTTTCGGACTTGCGCTGGTGCTGCTTGCAGCGGCAAAGCTGTTCCTGTTCGACTTCGGCGAGCTTGAACCGATTGTAAGAACGCTGATGTTCATAGGCTTTGGTATCACACTGCTTGGAATTGCGTTCGGCTACGGCATTGCAGAAAAGAAGCTGAAATCTGCAATTGAGAGTGCAAACAGCAATAACAGCAACTTTATTCAGCAATAAGGGTATTGACATTGCCCCTGAAAAGTGCTAAAATTAAAAAAGACTGGCAATAAAGCACCCGCCTTATATGGATGTATATTATCCCCTCTTTGACGACAAAATGGGGAACAGAGCGAATAACGGGTTTTCACCCGAAACAAAAAGGAAGGTTTTATTATGGAAATCAGAATTGAAAGAACAACGGCTCCCAAGGAAAAGCCCGTTGATGAAAGCAAGCTTGGCTTTGGTCACTACTTCACCGACCATATGTTCATTATGGAGTATGACACTGGTAAGGGCTGGCACGACGCAAGAATTGTCCCCTACGGCAATATCGAGCTGTCGCCTGCGGCTATGGTACTCCACTATGGTCAGGAAATTTTCGAGGGTATGAAGGCATACAGAACCGCAGACGGTTCTATTCAGTTCTTCCGTCCTGAGGAAAACTTCAAGCGTATGAATGTTTCCGCTGAGCGTCTGGTTATCCCCGAAATCCCTGTTGAGGACGCTTTGCAGGCACTTCACACACTGGTTGAAATCGACAAGGACTGGGTTCCTCACTCCGACGGCGCATCGCTGTATATCCGTCCGTTTGTGTTTGCGGCTGACCCGTTCCTCGGCGTTCGCCCTGGCGACAAGTACTACTTTATGATTATCTGCAGCCCCTCGGGTGCTTACTATTCCACAGGACTCAACCCTGTTTCCATCTATGTTGAAACAAACTACGTCCGTGCGGTAAGAGGCGGTATGGGCTTTACAAAGACAGGCGGCAACTATGCGGCTTCCCTGCACTCCCAGAACGACGCACACAAGCTGAACTATTCTCAGGTGCTCTGGCTTGACGGTATCGAGCAGAAGTACATCGAAGAAGTTGGCTCTATGAACATTATGTTCGTTATCGACGGCGAGCTTGTAACTCCCGAGCTTCAGGGCTCTGTTCTTTCTGGTATCACAAGAAAGTCCGTACTTGAGCTTGCACGCAAGTGGGGAATGAAGGTTTCCGAGCGCAGAATTTCCATTCAGGAGGTTGCCGACGCTTATGACGCTGGCAAGCTTGAAGAAGTATTCGGTACAGGCACAGCCGCAGTTGTATCTCCTGTAGGTCACCTCAAGTGGGGCGACAAGGTTATGGAAATCGGCGGCAACAAGATAGGCAAGCTTACTCAGAAGATGTACGATACTATGACTGGTATGCAGTACGGCAAGATTGCCGACGATATGGGCTGGATTGTAAAGCTTAATGGCTGATAAGAACGACTTTAACTCGCCTGACGGTTTTGATACCGACGCTGTGGCCGAGGATATGAAGCGCAGAAAAACCAATAAAGTGATAAAGCTTATCGGTTTTGCGCTGATACTCGGCATAGCGCTTAGCAGAGCGCCATCGCTTTATATGAGAAAAGCGTATAAATCCGATATCAGCGAGTTGTTCAACGGGGAGTACAAAAGCAGTCACCTTGCGTTTACCGAGGGCGTTTTCGACGGGGAAATCAACGATGAAGACAGACGGGCGCTGAAAAGAGTTCATAGTTCGCTGGACGAAATTTCCGCCGTGAAGATACTCTACGACAAGAAAACAAGACAGCGTGTTGACAGCCTTGTTGCTGAGGAAAAGCAGTTTCTGTCCGACCTGTGCAGATGTATGGAAATTTATTATTCCGACACCGCCTCACCCGACGAAACAGCGTGGGCAGAGGCTTTCATGGTTGAAATGCGCAGGGAAAACAAGCTTTACCACTTCCGTGAGGAGATAGGAAAGCTGATTTCGTAATTGCGTAATCAGTTAAGGTTGGTTGTATGAAAAAAGTTTTTGCATTATTCATAGCTGTCGTGCTGATACTGCCGCTGTGCGGCTGTACAGGCGAGCGGCTTACGCTTGAGGAGTATAAAACCGAGGTTTCTGCCGCAGTTCCAGAGTGGACGAGAGCTATGGCGGGTTGGGCGGCTTTTGCGGCGACTAACATAATTGACGATGACAACGAGATAGAGTTTGAAAAAATGCGCAAGTACAAGGCAACTCTTGAAGAAGAACTCTGCGTTATCGAAAAGGCTCTCGATAAGATTGACAAAATCGGCAATCCACCCGAGGAATATGACGAACTTCACAAGAAAATGAAAAACGCCGTTTCTATTGAGCGAAAATGGCTGAAATATCAGCGTGAGTTGATATCCGCAAAATCCCAAAGTGATTGCGAAGCGGCAGAAAAGAAGATTGAGAAGCTCGTCGAAAACACCAACGATACTTTACTTCCAGTTTACGTTGAGATGCGCAGAAAGTGGAAGAGTGCTTAAAGATGAAAGGACTTTTTGTGACTAAACGTGCGGTTTGCCTTATTCTGTCGCTTATTCTTCCGATTGTGTTGCTCTGCGGTTGTTCAGTTGACGAGCGGCTTACGCTTGAGGAGTATAAAACCGAAGTAGCTGATTTGTTTCAGGAATGGTCGGATTACCTTGACGACTATACGAAATTTGTAGTATTGAACGTCAACGATGAAGATGTCGGTGAGCAGGTGAATAAGCTGAAAGCAAATAAGGCAACGCTTGACAAAATGATTTCCGATATGGAAAGTGTTCTTGACAGGCTGGACGGCATCGGCAATCCGCCCAAGGAATACGATAAACTTCACAAACGTCTTAAAAAAGCCATTTCTAACGAGCGCAAGTGGGCGAAAAATCAGCGTTCAATTCATTCTGCAAGTTCTGTTGAGGATTTCAATGCGATAATCGAAAAGACGAACAAAAGCTACAAGGACGACGAAGAATCCTTGTCTTCAGTTTGGTTTGATATAATGATGACCGCTGTATGAGGAAAAATATGAAAAAGTTTTTTGCGTTATTTACCGCCGCAGTAATGGCGATTTCCCTTTGCGGCTGTTCACAGAAACAGCCCACCGCCGAGGAATATGCCGAAGAGATGAGGGTATGGTTTAAGAACTATACCTCCCAGAGTATGGACTTATCGGATGTTCTGCGTGAAGCAACGTCTTACACCGAAGAAGATGTGGACAGGGAAACGAAAGAGATACTGTCGGCTATTGACGATTTCAAGAAGATTACCCCTCCCGAAAAGTATATGGAACAGCACAAAAATCTTTATCCACCGCTTGATAAAGAATACAAATTCCAGCAGACGACAGGCGAACTGTGCAAGTATTATATAAAGGGTGCGGAAAACCTCACGCTTGTGGAAACCGCCGAGGTTGCAAGGCTGACTGCCGAAATGGAAAAGTATTTCGAAGAAAGTAATGACTTTTTTTCGGGATATCGTGTTCTGATAAGTAGCATCGCATCCGACGTTGAGGCGGAAAAGGAAGCCAGACAGCAAGAAGCAATGGAAGCGTGGGGCGACTGATAGTGCTTTATTACAGGTGAGTTATATGAAAAGAGTTTTTGCATTTTTCGTCGCTGTTGTGCTGATACTGCCGCTGTGCGGTTGTTCACAAAGACCACTTACCACTGAGGAATACCATGATGAACTCAGAAAATGCAGTAAGGTTTATATTGCAGAAAGTCTGCAGTTAGCGGAAATTCTGAAAGAAACAGGCCACACTGAAAAGGATGTGGACAGAGAAGCGGCAGACGTAAAGGCGGCGCTTGATAAGTTCAGGGAGCTTAACCCTCCCGAAAAGTACAGCCAGCAGCACGAAAAGCTGTGTCAGTCGCTTGGCGCTGAACTCCGTTTTCAGCAGGCGGTTGAACAGATGTGCAGATATTCCGTAAAGGGTGCGGAAAACCTCTCTGCCGAGGAAACCGCCGAGGTTGTAAAGCTTGGAGCCGAAATGGAAAAAATGGTTGAAGTAAACGAGTTCGGTTCTGCTTATTTTGATTTGCTCAAAACAGTAAAAGCTGATGTTATGGCAGAACAGAGAACCGAAGTAGAGGACTATTTCGACGACTGAACCTTCTGACAGTGTTCTTTCAGTAAACCAATAAGGGGATAAACAGTGAAAAAGGTTTTCGCGTTTTTCGTGGCTGTTGTGCTGATACTGCCGCTGTGCGGCTGTTCGGGCGGCGAGCCGCTTACAAAGCAGGAGTATTATGATAAGGCATACGAGCATATTCAAAGCTATAACAAATTGGCTATGGATTTAATCTTTGCGTATCATAAATACGAAGAATTTGTATTGCCGTTTAATCTTGAAAAATTAAGGGAACAGGTTAAAAGCGCCAAAAACTCGCTTGAAGAATTAAAGTCCCTTGTTCCTCCGAAGGAGTACAAGAAGCATCACTCTAAGCTGTGTAAGGCGATAAAATCGAGTAAGCCGTTCCTTAACGAATTGGAGAAGGCTCTTGAGGCTGAAAATTCGTCAGAATTTTATGTGGCGCTTGTTGAAGTGAATGAGGCTGGCAAGAACGCTTCACTGCTTGGTGAGTTTGTTTCTTTTCAGTCGAGTGTACAATACGAGGTTGACATTAACCCTGACAGATTGAGCGCTGATAAAGCTTACTGAGTATTCACTCAAGAGGTAAATTATGAAAAGAGTTTTCGCGTTATTCGTGGCTGTTGTGCTGATATTGCCGCTGTGCGGCTGTTCGGGCGGCGAGCCGCTTACAAAACAGGAGTACGCTGACAGTATATATTATCGTATAAGTAAATATTTTTGGCTGGAAAATCAGGTTGGTTTGGCATATCATGAATACAAAACTAAAGGCACACCGATTGATATGGCAAAATTAAGAGAACAGGCACAGGATGTAGAAACACTGGTTATAGGGATAAAATACCTTACTCCCCCGTCCGATTACAAGGAACATCACGATAAATTCTGTGACGGAATGAGATATGAAAAGGTATACTTCAAACAGTTGGATAAGGCTTTTTTGGCTGAAAATATGGACGAATTTGAGAAATCTCTTAATAAGGCGTGGGAAAAACACGAAAAATGTACATTGTTTGATGCTTGGATAGAATTTCTTCCTGTGACCTTAAAAGACGGGGTTGAGTATGACGACATCTGATACTTGGCTTTAAATTGTTAATAATGTTCCCTCAAGCCACGAGGGACTAATGAAAGGAATATATAATTATGAACAACACTGAAAAATCACTTGAAACGATTAAGACGCTGTGTATGCACCGTGGATTTGTATATCCTGGCAGCGAAATCTACGGCGGACTTGCAAACACCTGGGACTACGGCCCTCTCGGTGTAGAGCTGAAAGAGAATATCAAGAAGGCTTGGCGCAAGAAGTTCATTCAGGAGAACAAGTACAACGTTGGTCTTGATTCCGCTATTCTGATGAACCCCCAGACATGGGTTGCCTCTGGTCACGTTGGCGGCTTTTCCGACCCGCTTATGGACTGCAAGGAGTGCAAGACACGTCACCGTGCAGATAAGCTTATCGAGGATTTCGGCGCAGAGCCTGCCGGCTGGGATAACGAGCAGATGATGACCTTTATCCGTGACAACGGCATTAAGTGCCCCGACTGCGGCAAGGCAAACTTTACCGATATCCGTCAGTTCAACCTTATGTTCAAGACTGCTCAGGGCGTTACCGAGGACAGCAAGAGCGACCTCTACCTCCGCCCCGAAACAGCACAGGGTATTTTCGTAAACTTTGCTAATATCCAGAGAACTTCACGTAAAAAGGTGCCGTTCGGTGTGGCACAGGTTGGTAAGTCCTTCAGAAATGAGATTACCCCTGGTCAGTTTATCTTCCGTGTACGTGAGTTCGAGCAGATGGAGCTTGAGTTCTTCTGCAAGCCCGGCACTGACCTTGAATGGTTCGACTACTGGAGAACCTACTGCAAGAACTTCCTGCTGAACATCGGTCTGAAGGAGGAGAATATCCGTCTGCGTGACCACTCTGCGGAGGAGCTTTGCTTCTACTCCAAGGCTACTACTGACTTTGAGTTTATGTTCCCGTTCGGCTGGGGCGAGCTGTGGGGCGTGGCTGACAGAACTGACTACGACCTCAACCAGCACATCAGGACAAGCGGCAAGTCGCTTGAATACTTCGACCCCGAAACCAACGAGAAGTATGTGCCTTACGTTATCGAGCCGTCGCTCGGTGTTGAGCGTCTGTTCCTTGCTGTGGTTTGCGACGCTTACGACGAGGAAACCCTCGAGGACGGCACAAGCCGTACTGTAATGCACTTCCACCCTGCGCTTGCACCTGTTAAGGCGGCTGTTCTTCCGCTCTCCAAGAAGCTTTCCGAGAAGGCTGGCGAGCTGTTCGACGAGCTTTCCAAGAGCTTTGTGGTTGAGTACGACGAGGCTGGCGCTATCGGTAAGCGTTACCGCCGTCAGGACGAAATCGGCACACCTTTCTGCATCACCTACGATTTCGACAGCGAAACAGACGGCTGCGTAACCGTTCGTGAGCGTGACACAATGGCACAGGTAAGAATTCCGATTGCAGATGTAAAGGCTTATATTGAAGAGAGAATTACATTGTAATCCTAATCGCCCTGATAAATAAGGCAACGATACAGAATTATTATAAAGCCGCTTTTGATGTTGTGTCAGAAGTGGCTTTTTCTGCCTTATGGCATTGACTGTTTAGGATAAATTTGTTATAATTATTTTGATAAATAAGAATTTACTGTATGGTAAATTTTTATAAAGGAGGATATTATGAATATATCAATAAGAGCAACACAAGAAAACGAATCGTTAGAATTATGCAACATACAAAAGGCTGCTTTTCTCCCTTTATACGAGAAATATCGCGATGAGGGCAACCCTTATTTACGAGGCGTGGAAGATGTTGCTAATCGACTAAATTCAGATTACTTTCGTTATTTTACAATTTTTTTAGATGGAGAAATTGTGGGAGGTGTTCTTTACAAGTGTAAAGGAAGAACCCCATTTATCGATAATTTAGAAGAAGGGCAATACTATTTACAACGAGTTTATATTAAACCTGAGCAGCAATGTAAAAGAATTGCACAAACCGCAATACTTCTTTGCGAGAAGGAATTTCCTAACGCAAAATGTTTTTTGGTAGATTTTCCAGAAGATTTGATGAAGAACAAACGGTGCTATGAAAAAGCGGGATTTATTGATACAGGTAAGAGATTACAAGAACAACCAAATGTAGTTTTAGCATGTTTTGAAAAAACCCTTACATAATGAATAATCAAATTCCAATTTATCTGTCAGATGTTAAAATAACCCGTGAAGAAATCCTTCACGGGTTATACTTTTTTATACAATGACAGCTTACGGCAAGGGGTTTTGTTTTATAATTCTGTCAGAAATCCCTTGCTTTCTGCATACTCCAACAACTTTTTTACTGGCTGATTATACTCCCCGAAATGCTTTACGGTGCAGATTACACGCTTACAGCCGTCAATCAGCTTTATCGCCTGTGCAAGGTGCTCGTCGGAAATCGGCTGAAAGGGCTTTTCGGTGATTATCTCCGCCGCAAGCGCTTTCGCCACGGGATAATCAAGGTCGTTTTCGTGGATTATTCCCGTTGCAAAGGGCGTTCCGTTCCGCTGAAGACTGCGGAACACCGCCGCACCTGTGCCGCCGCCCGAAATCACGAACACTTCGGGTGCGCCCTCGTTGCGTTCCAGCTCCGCACAGCCGTATTCCTCGCAGAATACGGCTTCCTTTGTGCCGTAAAAGCCGCTGATGTAGCCGCCGCTGAATATCTCGTCGGGTGTGCCTGTGCGGTCTATTCCGCTGTCGCCCACGCAGACCAGTCTGTCGGAAACCCTCATAGCAAGCTCAAGCTCGTGCAGTGACAGGATAACGGCTATATTCCTCTGCCGCACCAGCCGCCGCAGAGTGTTGAGCAGTTCAAGCTTGTGGCGGATATCAAGAAACGAGGTAGGCTCGTCGAGTATGATAATGTCGGGCTGTTGACACAAGGCACGTGCAAGCAGTACCCTCTGCCGCTGACCGTCGCTTAATTGAGCGAAATCACGGTCGGCAAGCGAAAGAGCGTTCACGCTTTCAAGCGCCTGTGCGGTAATCTGCCTGTCCTCGTCGGTAAGTCTGCCGAAAAAGCCCGTGTAGGGATACCGCCCTGCGGCGGCAATCTCGAAAACAGTGGTGTATTCGGGCTGAACTCTGTCGGTGAACAGCACCGCCATCTGCCGTGCAAGCTGATTTCGTGAAAGAGCGTTCAGGTCACTGCCGCCGAGATACACCCTGCCGCCCAGAAGCGACAACTGCTTTGCGGCGGTTTTCAGTATCGTGGACTTGCCAGCACCGTTAGGTCCGATAAGCGTTAAGATTTCCCCACGGTTTACCCCCACGCTGATATCTGAGATAAGCGGCTTGCCGTTGTAGCCTACGGTCATTTTCTCACAGGAGAACCAGAAATCATTCATAATTCTTCTTCCTCCTTGACAGCATAAGCCAGATTACGACAGGTGCGCCCACGGCTCCCGTCACTGTGCCGATGGAAAGCTCGGTCGGGGAGAATGCCATTCTCGCCGCAAAGTCGCACAGCAGACAGAAAGCCGCTCCGCCGAGAAACACTGCTGGGGTCATAACGTGTGCACGCTGAGTTCTGAGGGAAATTCTCATAATGTGCGGCACGGCTATTCCCACGAATGCCACAGGCCCAGCGAAAGCCACAACCGCCGCCGCAAGTATGCTTGACAGCACCACGATAGCCGCACGCAGAAGCTTTATGTTCACGCCTATGCTGTCAGCGTAGCCCTCGCCGAGGTTGTACGCTGAAATCGGCTTTGACAGTACCCACACCGCCGCAAACGTCGGGAGGACTATGCAGGCCGCCCCGATAACGTCCTTCCACGACGCACCCGAAAAACTGCCCATAGACCAGTGTGTGAGGTTTACTATCTCCTGTTCATTTGCGAAGTTTATCAGAAAATCCGTTGCAGACGAGCAGACGTAGCTTATCATCACGCCGATAATCAGCAGTGACGACATACTTCGCACCTTTCCCGAAAAGAGCAGTACCGCAAGCATTGACAGCATTGACCCCGCAAAAGCGGAAATCACCGTAAGCGACACAGGCAGACTCTGCACCTTTATTTCCGTGAAAATTCCGGCCGTCGCAATGGTTGCCGCCGCAAGAAACAGCTTTGCACCTGAGGAAATTCCCAGTATAAACGGGCCTGCAACGGGGTTTCGGAAAAAGGTCTGCAAGAGGTAGCCCGACAGCGACAATGCGCCGCCGAGTATCGCCGCTGTAAGCAGTCGGGGCAGACGGATTTTCATAATGATACTGCGGCTTGCCTCGTCGGAAGTATCACCGAATATTATGCGGATTATTTCAGCCGGGGAGATATTAACGCTTCCCACGCCGCAGTTTATAAGTATTGAAATTATCAACAATACGGCAAGGCTTATGAACACTGCCGCCGTGCGGATTGCATTTTTCTTTTCCTTCATACTTACTCCTTGTCTGGCGTGGGAAGATTTTTTATTTCAGCTTAACAAGATAATCAAACTTATCAACAGTGCCGTCGGAATTGAGCATTTTGCTGATGTCGGCTATCATATCGCCTGTGTGGTTCTGTGCCTGAAAGAAATCGGGGGTTGTGCACCACACATTTCCATTCTTCACGGCTTCAAGCTCCGAGAGGATTTCGCTTCTTTCAAGCAAATCGGCGAGGGTTTCGGGCTTGCCGCCCATAGACCATATATATATAATATAGTCGGCGTTCTTTGCGCCGTCAAAGAAAGCCTCGTGTTCCATATTCTTTGTGCCTGTTTCGCCCGTGCCGAGTTCGGGGAAGATATAGTTTCCGCCGCCAAGCTCAACCATCTTTGTCATATAGTCGCCCGCCTTGCGTGCGTACAGCTTGCCGCTTGAGGTGATGTAGAACACAGCCACGGTCTTGTCCGTCTTAGGAAGGTTTTCAGCCGCCTTTTCCTGTTCAGCGAGAAGCTGCTCTGCCTTTTCCTCACAGTTGAACATAGCTCCGTAAAGCTTTGCCCACTCTACCTTTGCAAGGGGGTGCGTTTCCTTTGAGGAAATATCAAGGATAGGGGTTAAGCCAATGCTTTCAAGCTGAACCTTAACATCGTCCATAACCATCGAGGAGAACACGCCGTATTTCACGCCAGCCGCCGCAAGCTGTTCGTAGTCGGGCGAGTCGTACTGACCGACATACTTTATTCTGCCCTCTTCAACCGCCTGTTTTACGCCCTCGATATACCACGAGTGCGAGTCGTCCGTAGAGAACGAAACAGCGTCAAGCTTGCCGAGATAATCCAGCATAGCCGCCATAGCCGTGGAGTTCATCAGCATATTGCCTATCGGCTGCTGCATAATCACTGTGCCGCTCTCTACGCTTTCAGGAACGCTCATATTTTCGGGAACAATCAGCAGCTTAGCGTTATCCTTAATGGTAATCAGCTTGTAGCCGCCCTTGTAGTAGTCCACGGAAAAATGCTCGGCGTACTTCAGTTCCATAGAGTGGTCGAACACCAGCTTGCCGTTGTAGTCCTCCTCGGCGGAAACATCAGAGCTTGTTGTAACACTGCTGTTGCTGTCGGATACCGCAGAACTGTCAGAATTTACGGAAGTCTGTCCGCCGTTTTGGTTACAGCCCGACAGCATTAAAGCCGCCGTGAGAATTGCCGCGATAAGTTTTGTTTTCTTAATAGTCATCATGTTATTGTCCTTTCTGGTTGGGGCTTTTAAATAAAAAAGCCCTTTTCTCTGAGAAAAAGGCACAACAAACGCTCCCTTTCTGGGGGAGTAATCGTACAGTCAATGCCTCGTGACCTGAATTACCAATCGGTAATTCTGTACAGACAAGCGGCAGGTTTCCTGACTTACAGGCAAATGATTTGCCCCGACTTTCACATTGACCGCCTTCCCGAAATAATTCAGTGACTTATACTGTGTGCTACGTACTGTTGCACACCGCCAATGCTCCGCCGATTTCACAGTGACGAGTTCGTGCAGGCTTTTCACCTGCTTCCCTTTTACCTGTTTACCCTGTGGTAAACAGCACCGCTGTCATTATTCAGTTTTCAAAGTAATCTCAATTGAAATCAATGATATTGTAGCACTATACAGCGGATTTTGCAAGGGATGTTGGCGAATTTTGTAAATACGCACAAAACAACCAAGATAACGCAAAGCGGAGTAGTGGATATTGAATAATGAATATTGGGAAAGTTGTATAATAAAAATAACAGCAATCCTAAATTAGGATTGCTGTTATTGATTTAAAGAAAAGTCAAAAATGGGAAAGTTGTTGTGCGATTCAACAGCAGCCGTTGCCGAAACGACATTTCAAACGCCAACATCA
>JAZQBH010000037.1:0-7344 GCA_045545655.1 Oscillospiraceae bacterium | reverse complement strand
TTTCCCAGGCGGCGGATATAAGGAAGTCGGCGCAGAGGAAATTCTTGAAATTCTCAAGGCTTGCTACTAAAATAATCACAGCCGCACCTGTCATAACGGGTGCGGCTTTTTACTTGGAATGTTGCTTTTTGTGTGTTGGTGTGGTATAATAAACGTAAACGTCTATTATACGTTATTTCAATGTCCTCGCAGATATGCAAATCAAAGATTTGCTCCCTGCGTATCGGACAATTATACCATAACCTTGCGGTTATGGTATAATAAAAGTATTAAACGCAAAAACAGTTTTTCGGAAAGGATTTATAATATGAACGATTTAGTCCCTTACAATGAGCATTTTCAAAAAATTGTCAATATTGTTGAATCTGCAAAAGAACGTGCTTATCGCAAAATCAACGAAGAACTGATTTTAATGTATCGTGACATCGGCGAATACATCAGCATACAATCGGAAACTGCCGAGTATGGCGATGCGTTTGTGCAGAAACTAGCTGACTTCTTTACAAAAAATTATCCCGATTTAAAAGGCTTCAACCGCCGTGGACTTTACAGAATGAAGCAATTTTACGAGCTTTATAAGGATAATGAAAAAGTGTCAACACTGTTGACACAATTAAACTGGTCAAATCATTTGAAAATAATGTCAGCTTGTAAAACAATGGAAGAACGCATATTTTATATGAATATGTGTGTAAGAGATAACTACAGCGCAAGAGAATTAGCAAGACAGATTGACAGCGGATATTACGAAAGATATATGCTGTCGAAAAAGCCAGCCACACCTGCAATTGAAGAAGCAAAAGCAACAACAGGAAATGTTTTTCTTGACAATTATGTACTCGACTTTCTTGACGTACCTGATACTGTTTCGGAGAGTGATTTGCAAAAATCAATCATACGAAATCTTAAAGATTTCATTCTCGAAATCGGCAGAGATTTTACTTTTGTCGGCGAAGAATATCGTGTGCAGGTCGGAAAACACGATTATTATATTGACTTGCTGTTTTATCACAGAGGTCTTTCTTGCCTTGTGGCATTTGAACTGAAAATCGGAGAATTCAATCCTGAATATGTCGGCAAAATGAACCTCTATCTTGAAGCGCTTGACAGAGAAGTGAAAAAGGAAAACGAAAACCCAAGCGTAGGGATTATACTCTGTGCAAGCAAAGATGATGAGGTTGTGGAATTTGCTCTTAGCCGCAGCCTCTCTCCGACAATGGTTTCTGAATACAACCTGAAGCTTATTGATAAAAAGCTACTTCAAAGAAAATTAAAGGAATATATTGAATTGTCGCAAACCTCTGAGGAGGATTAAGCTAGAGGTGCAATATGACCAACCACGAATATTTATCTGAATACTGCGATGTAAGCTACAACGCAGAATACAACGTCGTTTTTGTAAAGTGGAAGAAATTCTGCTGTCTTGAAGATTACAGAAATCCGCTGGAATTTGCCCTTGACATTATCAGGCAGTACAAGTGCGACTATGTTGCCGACACAAGAACAGGCTTTGAAAATATCCCCGAGGATACCCAATGGGTAGCCGATTACTTTATGCCAAAAGCCAAGGAGTACGGCTGTGAGTGCATTTATTTCATCATCGATGAAAACAACTCCCTTAAAGACGAGCTTGAGGGTCAGCAGAAAAACTCTGAAAATCTGATAAAATTCAGATACATCTACAATATCAAGGAAATCGGGAAAAATAGGGATTAACGAGGTGCAATATGACCAACGTAAACAAAACCCTTTATATCCCCCTTTACGGCAAGGCTTACGTAAGCCGAAAGGGGCTTTTCCTCAGCGACAGAAAGGCGGAGGAAATATGGCAGAAGGAAAAATTTCCGCTGAAGGGCAAGTCGAAATCCAAGTGGCTTGCGTACTATATGGGAATACGCTCTGCGGTGTTTGACGATTGGGTATGCGATATGTGCAAGGCCTCGCCCGACTGCGTAGTGCTCCACATCGGCTGTGGAATGGACAGCCGTGTCGAACGTGTTGCCGACTGCAATTATCAGCACTGGTATGACGTGGATTTCCCCGAGGTAATCACCGAGCGCAAGCGGTATTACACCGAAAGCGACCGCTACACAATGCTTGTCGGCGACGCAAGAAACCCCGATTGGCTTGAAAAAATTCCCGAACGCAAATCCGCCATAATCGTTATGGAGGGCGTGAGTATGTACCTCACAACCGAGGAGATACGCACACTGTTCAACAAGCTGACCGCTCACTTTGAGAAGATTTCACTGCTTATGGATTGCTACACGATAAAGGCGGCGAAACTCTCCAAGTGGAAAAACCCAATAAACGACGTAGGCGTAACTGAAGTGCACGGCATTGATGACCCCGAAATCTTTGCAGGAGAAAAGCTCGCATTTGTGAGAGAACACAATATGACTCCGCAGACATTCATAGATGAACTGAGCGGTGCGGAGAAGTGGTTTTTCAGCAAGGTTTTCGCAGGCGGATTTTCAAAGAAGATGTACAGGCTGTTTGAGTATAAATCAGAAAAGGAGAATATAAGATGAATTTTCAGAACAAGGTTGTAGTAATTACAGGCGGTGCGCACGGAATAGGTCTTTGCACGGCTGAGGAATTCAGAAAATGCGGCGCTGAGGTCTGCGTGATTGACAGCTCCGAGGGTGAGCATTACGTGGGCGACATCGGGCAGAAAGAGGTACTTGAGGATTTTGCCCGCACAGTAATTGAAAAACACGGACGTGTTGATGTGCTCGTAAACAATGCGCCGCCGCGGACTTTCGGCATTGAAAAATGTACGTGGGAGCAGTTTCAGAGTGCGCTGAATGTCGGAGTTACCGCTCCCTTTTATCTCAGCAAGCTGTTTTTGCCGTATTTCGGCGAAGGTGCGAGTATCATCAACATTTCCTCCTCACGTGACCGTATGAGTCAGCGGCAGACCGAAAGCTACACAGCCGCAAAGGGCGGAATTGCCGCACTCACCCACGCACTTGCTGTAAGCCTTGCGGGAAAGGTGCGTGTAAACTCCATTTCGCCCGGCTGGATTGACAGGGAATTCAGAACCTACGAGGGGCCGGACGCCACTCAACAGCCTGTCGGCAGAGTGGGAAATCCGCTGGATATCGCCAATATGATTTTGTTCCTTGCGTCTGACAAGGCTGGGTTTATCACAGGAGAAAACATCTGCATAGACGGCGGTCAGACAAAGCTTATGATATATCACGGAGATAACGGCTGGGAATATGACGAGCAGTAAGCAAGGCGAATTATAAACATTACAGTCAACAGAAAGGAACAAAAAGCAATGAATATCCCCGAATTTCTCAAAGGCAAATTGTTAAAGACCTATCTTCTAGGGATAGCAAGAAATGAAATAAGAATTTCGTATTACGAACCAAACGGAACATTCTCGCCTGTAAGGAGCAAAACCGGCGGAAAGCCCGCTGTGCCTGTGAATTTTGTATGGCCCGAATACACCGGCAAGGGATACGGCGACGAAGAGCCAATAACCCGTCCACTATCGTTTATGGCACAGATAAATCTGGAAGAGGTTGCAGAGTACGACGCGAAAAATCTCTTGCCCAAAACAGGAATGCTGTGTTTCTTTTATGATATGGTTACAATGAAATGGGGCTTTGACCCTCAGGATAAGGGTTGTGCGAGGGTGTATTATTTCCCTGATGTGCGTAAGCTGTCACCGATGGATATTCCGCAAAATCTGGAAGATGAAGTGTATATTCCCGAACTCAGAATGTCCTTTGAAAAGCATATAAGCCTGCCGCTTTCCCCCGACAACTTAAGCGTGAAATTTGACTGGGACGAATATGAGGAATGCTGTGAAGAACTCGGCTACGAACCAGACGAAATGGGCGACGTAACAAAACTTCTCGGCTATCCCGACGTTATTCAAAATCCGATTGAGGAAGAATGTGAATCTGTTACAAGAGGCTATCGCCAAGGAAATCCCGAGGACTATGCAAAAATTCCGCAAGCAGTAAAGGAAGATATAAAGAAAAAAGCAAATGAATGGACTTTGCTGTTCCAGATGGGAACGATATCAACAGACGAAACCGAAATTATGTTCGGCGACTGCGGACATATCTATTTCTGGATAAAAAAAGAAGACCTGAAGAACAAGAATTTCAACAATATATGGCTTATTCTTCAATGCGGATAATCACCAAACACCAGACCGCCGTCTGCGAGGACGGCGGTTTAGCTTAATCGCGGACATCTGCGGCGAATGCCCACGTCTTACAATTCTGCAATCTCTTGAAAAAACTTACTGTTTGTGGTATAATGACAATGTATTTTATAAACGGATAGAAACGGAAAAATCAATATGAGCAAAACTAACACGCAAATCAAGGATTTCACCGAGGGCAGAATCGGCAAACAGCTTGTGCTGTTTGCACTGCCGCTGTTTTTGTCAAACCTTATGCAGGTTGTCTACAATATGGTTGATATGGCGGTTGTGGGAAACGTTCTCGGAAAATCGGGAATATCCGCCGTGTCTGTCGGCGGCGATGTAACGCACCTGCTTACCTTTATAGCAATGGGCTTTTCAAACGCAGGACAGGTAATCATCGCGCGATACATAGGCGCAAAACAACGGGAGAAAATCGGCAGATTTGTAGGCACAATGAGCGGATTTCTGTTTGTAAGCGCCCTTGTGCTGAGCATTGCAGGACTTATTTTCCAGAAGGATATGCTCCGCCTTATGAACACACCTTCCGAGGCATTCAGCGGAGCGGTAAGCTATTCCACGATAAGTATGTCGGGACTGGTGTTTGTATACGGCTACAACACTGTAAGCGCAATTCTCCGTGGAATGGGCAACTCAAAGCACCCGTTCATCTTCATCAGTATTTCGGCGGTGCTTAACCTTATTCTTGACATTGTTTTTGTTGTTCTTCTCGATATGGGCACAAGCGGAGCGGCTCTTGCAACAGTAATAAGTCAGGCGGCAAGCTTTATTTCCTGTGTGATATTCCTTGCGAAAAAACGCACCGAATTCGAGCTTAACATCACCCTTTCGGACTTCATTCGCTGGAATAAGGAGATGCTTTCCGAGCTTTTAAAGCTGGGCATTCCTATGGCGATAAAGACCGCTTCCATACAGATTTCAAAGCTTTACGTAAACTCGTGGATAAACTCCTACGGCGTTGCGGTTTCGGCATTTGCAGGAATTGCAAATAAGGTTTCAAGCATTGCAAACCTTATCTCAATGGCAATGAACACGGCTGGCTCTACGATGGTAGGACAGAACATCGCCGCAGACAAGCCTGACCGTGTAAAGCAGATACTTAAATGGCTTGCGGCAATCACGATTTCCGTTGCGGTAATCCTCTCGGTTGTGATTATCCTTTACCATACCGAGATTTTCAGCCTGTTCACGACCAAAAACGACAGCGACGTGCTAGCAATTGCCGACGGATATGTGCCTATTGCAATTCTGCTGTTTTTCGGTGCGGCACTGCGTGCGGTGATGAATGCGCTTATCAACGGCAGCGGAAATTACAAAATTAACTTTGCAACCGCAATTTTCGATGGAATTATAATGCGCATTGGTCTTGCGCTGCTGTTCGGCGTTGCACTGGATATGAAGCATTACGGGTTCTGGCTTGGCGACGCACTCGCTGGCTTTACTCCGTTCTGGATAGGACTTGTGTTCTACCTCACAGGCAAATGGAAAAACCCGAAGGTAAAACAAGAGCAGTCCCGATAACGTAAAACACACAACCCCCAGCCTTGCTCAGAAGGCTGGGGATTGCTATATCCAGCATGGATTATTGATACATCTTATTCGCTTTCACGCAGTCTTTCGACTACGGATTTTCTGGTGAAAACCGCACAGGCAACAGCAGGGACTACTGCTCCCATAGCCGCAAAAAGCGGTACAGCTGCCGCCGTCGGGATAATCGTAAATCTGTATTCGCAGAACCAGAACACCTTTTCTATCACCGAGCCCAGCGGAATAGTCAGCAGATTAAGCGCAACTGCCGCTGCCGCCGCGCCTGCGGTGTAGAGCAAGCCCTCGTAAATCAGCATTGCATTAAGCTGCTTTGTTGTCATTCCGATTGCCTGAAGTGCGGCAAGTTCTCTGCGCCGTGAGATAATTCCTGTAAGCACAGTGTTCACGAAATTGAGCATTCCTATCAGCCCCACAATACCGCTCAGCGCAGTGCCGAGGATAACAAACATTCTCCTGAACGACTCAAACTCCGCCGCCTCTGTTGCACGGCTTGAATAGCTGAGCGTGTTTGTTTCAGTGTAGTCTGCAAGGAATTTTTCGATGTCCGCCTCCGCCTCGGCCTCTGTCTCGTCTGTTGTGTCAAAGGCGATGTAAAGCGGTGCGTAAAATTCAGACTGAGCAAACAGGTCTGCGGCACTTGTTACAAACAGCGAAGCACCCATTGAGAAACGGTATCCCAGCGAATACGGCACATCTACAATAGCCGCTATTTCATATTCAGCCTCGTGTGTTTCCTCGCTCACCTCAAGGAACTCATACTCGCTGATTGGAATATTTTCAATTTCAGTATTGTCTTTATAAACCACCCCTGTCTGAGTGTTTATATATTCCCACTTGTCGGTATAGCGTATGGTAACTTTATCCCCACACTTAAAATAATCATTCTTTTCCACAGCAATATAGCCCCGTTCAGACAGCTTTTCTATATCCCCCTCGTATACGGTAAGTCTTGAAAAAGCTGCATCTTCCATTCCCAGAAGCTGAATATATTTCGAAACAGTGCCGTCTGCCCTTGCATTGCATGAAATGTAATCATCAATAGCCATATCATCGTATCCACGGTCAGCAAGCCACTGACGCATAAATTCCTCGCTGAAATATGTTTTGGTGGAATATCTAATCGGTATTCCGTAAGTAACAAAGCTGTCGGTTACACCCTCCATATCTCTGAGAAATTCATTTTCTTCGAGGGAGATTGCGTTTTCCCCGTTCCAGTCATAGCGGAAATATTCCGTTTCGGCAACGAGAAAATCAGCCTGAACATCAGCGAGATATTTCTCCATACTAAAGCTGTTTGAAAACGTGTAGGTGATGGTGAAAAGCACTATCGACAGTGACCGCGACGCTACCGTAACCACGGTTTTTCCCTTACTGCCGGCAAGTCTTGCCGCCGCCATTCCGAAGAGAGAAACACCCTTCTGACCTGTTCTGCGCTTGAATTTCATTGTGCCCTCGGTCTATCTCACCGCCTCAACAGGAGTAACCGCCGCCGCACTTTTTGCAGGAATAAAGCAGGAAATCAGCACTGTCAACAGCGAAAACGCCGCCGAAAAAATGAATATCATCGGACTTGCCGACGTTGAGGACTGGTAGACGTTAAGTTCAGC
>JAZQBH010000036.1:0-3692 GCA_045545655.1 Oscillospiraceae bacterium | reverse complement strand
CACGCTGGTGAATAGTAGCTTTTGCCTTCTTGTACTTATATTCAATAGGGTCTTCAACTGTAATAACATGGCACGCACGTGTTTCGTTGATGTGCTGAATCATTGCTGCAAGCGATGTGGACTTACCTGCACCTGTAGGACCTGTAACAAGCACCATACCTCTGTGCTTTTTAGCAAGGTCAAGCAGAACATCGGGCATTCCCAGTGTGCTGAGCTCAGGAATTTCTGTGTTAAGCAGACGGATTGCCGCTGCAAGCTTACCCTCGTGGTGATATACGTTTACACGCTGTCTTGCACCGTTTTTCAGCTCAAATGAGAAGTCAGCGTCGCCGCCGTCCATAACAATCTTTTCAAGCTCAGGGGAGAGCATAGAAAGAATTGTACGATGTACAATCTGGTCGGTAAGTTCTTCCATATACGGCTGAAGCTCGCCGTGCACACGGATTACTGTCGGCGATCCGACGGTGAGGTGGATATCTGACGCCTTTTTTTCACGGGCGCCCATAATAAACTCGTCAAATGTCATAATTTACTCCTTAATCTTGAATTGTATTCCGCTTGCCGAAAAATAAACCTCGTCTGAGGTGTTTGCCAACCGTTGACAGACTCTGCCAAGAATATCACAGAATACCGCTGTTCTGGGGTTTGCGTTTGGTATAACCCCCGGTATCTCTATGCCGATAATAATAATTGTGCCAAGATTTTCAGCGACTTTTTCACGCAGTTCAAACATTTTGCTCAGAATATTTTTTTCAATCTGCTTCTTTAAAATGTCGTCGATTTCGCCTTCAGGTGCAAATTCCTGAACAACCAATTTTGTATAAGAAAAAAGATTGTCGAATATAACATATCTATGTTCTTTTACTTCGTCAGACGGATTGAGTGTGCACGAAGGGATAACGTCCCAGGAAACGCCGTGCTTCTCACAGTCGTACTCTATACGGTTGATAATATCCCAATTTGCTTTTACACCTGATTTAAGATACAGGACATTATCACACCCGCTGAAATATGATACAGCGAAACGTGATTTGCCGCTTGCTATACCGCCTGTAATATAGATAGACCTTGACATATTTCACTATCCTCTCTTTACCGTTATTCAACTTATTAACATTTTACCATAAAAAAATAAAATTGTAAAGGGGGTTTGAATTTTTAATTCATTTTCTTCTTAAGTATACCAACTGCTGTGTTATGAAAAAAATTACACAAAGCAGCAGACACAATGCGCCTGCTGCTTATATTATTTATTTCTTTTCGTTTGCGGCAGCATCAATAATGCCCGAAGATTTTGCGTTATCATCAAGCTTGGTGATTATTTCTGTAAGGCGTTCGAGGGAACAGGTAATATCATTGTTTGCCTGCTCCATAACAACTGCAAGGTTCTGAACATCTTCCGCAACCTGAGCAAAGCCCTTTCCGGCAGCACCGGAATGAGCCGCCTCGATAGAAGCGTTTATTCCAAGGATTTTCTGGTTCATACTTACGTTGCTAAGCTTTTTGTTGCTGGTGTTTGCCTTCTGGATTTCAGTAACGGCAGACGCAATACCAGTCTTTACTTTTTCAACGATATGTCTGCTCTTCTGGTCTTCGTAGCAGGCGCGCACGTACATATTTACTACGTCACCGAGCAATTCAGCAGATGCTTCAATTTCCTCGCGAGTACGCACATTTACTTTATTAAGTGCCTCGATATAATCATCGGGGTTAACGCCGATTTCAACCGCAGTTCTGCGGAATTTTTCCATATCAGGCTTTTCAGGGAGAACCTGTCCGCCGATAACGCTGCCAAGCACAGTTCCGTCATTGAGAGTGATGGGAATAGCAAAATCCACAAGACCAGCGTGACATTCGTACACACCCTTGCCCTCACGGTCGCACTTTTCGCAACGGCGCTTGCCCTCAGCGCTTCCACGTGTGAGGCTAATACAGAAATTAGTAAAGTTGTAGCAGTCGCTTATGTATTCACCGTCTGCGTCAACGGCAACAGTAGCAAGACCGGTGCTGAACGCCCAGTTACTCATAATTTCCTCGAATACTTTCATATTACAGAAATCCTGTATCTTCATAGAAATTACCTCCGTGTGATTTGTTGCATAGCAAAAATATACAACAACTTTGTTTAAATTATATCACCAGAGCACCGATTTGTCAAGTCCTTTTGTCATATTTTTCAAAAAAACTGCTGATTGTATTGACTTTATATGGTATTTGGGATATAATTATCGGGTATTATTTTGTGTTTAAGCAGTTGTATATACATTTTTGCAGATTCTGGAGGTTTTATGAACAAATCTTTTTTTCTGACAAAAGCGGCAGCTTTGCTTTTGTCGGTTTTATTGCTTGCGGGGTGCAGTAATGAAAATGACAGCAGTTCTGTTACAAGCACATCGTCGGTAGGTGCTGATTTATCGTCGGGACAGCAGACAAGCTCGTCTGAGGGTGAGCCTGACGCATCATCGTCTGATATTCCCGAAATGCCCGAATTGCCCGAAATCCCCGAAGATAAAACCCCGAAGTATGTAAGCTGGATGCTTGAAGAAAAAGTTCACGAAATCCGAATTACGATGTCTGACGAGGACTGGACTGGAATGTGCAATCTGCCGTACAGCGGCGATTATTACCCTGCAAACGTGACCATCGACGGTCAGTCTGTTGAAAATGTGGGAGTGCGTACACGTGGTCACGCTTCACTTTATACAGCGGTTGAGCTTTATCCTGATTCCCATAAATATCCTCTGAAGATAAAATTTGACAAATACAACAAAGACCAGACCTTTCTCGGACTTGACGAGCTTGCATTAAACAACGGTGGCGACGATTTTTCGTTTATGCGTGACTATATGGGCTACGAGGCATACAGGCTGATGGAAAATGACGCATCCTGTGTGACTTTTTTCAATGTCTACATAAACGATGAACTTCGTGGGTTTTATGTGGGGGTTGAGTCTATTGATTCGAGCTATCTTGAACGTATGTTCGGCTCTCACAAGAAAAATCTCTACGAGGGCGAAAACGGGGCGAGCCTGTCTAAATATATGCCGCTGTCGTACCTCACGCAGAAAAAGGGTAAAGACGAAACCAAGAGCGATTTGAAAACCCTTATCGACGTTATCGACAAAATGCCGCTCGGCGAAAAGGGAGATATTGAAAGCGTGCTTGATGTGGAGTCTGCTTTGCGTATTCTTGCAGTGAATGCCGTGCTTGACAATCGTGACGGCTACGGCGGAATATTCGCACATAATTACTACCTATACAACAACGGTGGAAAATTTGTGATGCTGCCGTGGGATATGAATGCTCCGTTTGTAAGCTACGCTACGGATATCGAAGCCCCGACAGTGGGAGTTTACGGTTATTCACAGATGAACGACCGCCCGTTGGCGAAAAAGTTGATGGCGGTTGACGAGTATTATCAGAAATATCTCGGCTACTGCCGACAGCTTACGGAAAAACTCCCCCAGCTTAAAGAGAACGTTCTGCGTATCCACGCTATGATAAAGGAAAGCGTTGAAAACGACCCGAATAAGTTCTGTTCTTCCTCTTACTTCAACAGCTACTATTCCGAGAACAACAGTTACAGCACGGTGCGTTTTCTCGCAAAGCGTTATGACTATCTGATAAAGCGGCTTGAACAGCTTGAGGGAAAGCCGATTTCCGAGGCTGCGCTTAATCCTCCTCCGCCTCCC
>JAZQBH010000035.1:0-8717 GCA_045545655.1 Oscillospiraceae bacterium | reverse complement strand
TCCGACTTGTTGTGGCTATGGAATTTTACCGCTACAAGGGCGATTGGAAGCTGTCGGCAATAGGCGCCGGCTATTCAGACGGAATGGCAAAGCTTTGCAACAGCTTCGGGCTTGAGGTAGTATAAACAGCAAAAAAGTCATAGGAATGAGGGCAAAAAAATGTCACAGGAATTTGTGAGATATGTCGGATATGATAACTCCGACAGTTTTCGCAGCTTGCTGATAGAGCAGTATGCGGCGGCAAGCAAGGGCGGATTGTTTTTCAAGGAAAAGCTCCCCCCTGCAACGGTAGAAGAAACCAACGCAGCGTCAGCCTATACAGCGTCAGACTTTGAAAATCCCGCAGCTATAAAAACCGTGCTGGATATGTGGCTGCGTGATGTGAATATCCCTGCTGACAGTCAGAGGCTTTCTGAGATTATGGCAAAGGCAGTGTCAGAATGCGGTGTGAACAAGAAAAACACCTATTTTGTAATGCTCTGCTGGCTGATGAAATACCTGAAGGGTCACCCGACTGTGCTGGTGTATATCGGCTCGCCTACACTGCGTGAACTGTACTTTATGTGTATGCTCAATGCGGCAGGCGTTAAGATTACGCTTGTAAGCTACGGGCTTGACGCAGACTTTTCAAAGCTTGCGTTTCAGGATATGGTGACAATCAAGGGAGGAAGCAACACTTCTCCGCTGCAGATAGATTTCAGCAAGATTGATTTGTCACGGGAGGCTAAGCTCTCCGAAATGCGTGCGGAGGCTGAGCGTGTATCAGGACTTGTTACACGTGTTTCCACAACCGCCGCAGGAATTTTCGAGGACTTTCTCAAGGACAGAAAAACCCGTGTAGTATCAAACGGCGGCGTATTCACCGAGGACGGCGAAATCCCTGTATACAGTGCGGCGCTTATCGGCTACGACGACGAAGCCGTGTACACGAATATGCTTGTGAAATTCAAGGAGAATTTCGGCGGACTTAAAAAACAGCTTATCTTCATAGAAAAAACGCTTGACAACCCGAATGCCGACGAGGTTAAGGCGCTCGGCTCTGTTACACGCACCTCAACCGAGGCTATGATAGACGCAATGGCTATGCTGATTAACCTCACAGGCGACCGCACACGTACTGCACTCGCACAGAGAACACTGCGTGAAATGCTGTCAGAGCTTAACACAGGCAACCAGACGGTAGTTTACAACTATGGCTCAAAGCTTATTACATGGCTTTACCGTTGCACTCAGGCACGAAGATATTCCGTGAAGTATGAGGATATTCCCGTTATACTGTACTACGGCGATATTTCGCAGAGCGAACTGCTGTTTCTGCACTTTATGTCACGCTGCGGCTTTGACGTTATCTACATCACGCCAAATCACGCTAACTTTGATCTGGTGTATGATAAGAACCCCAACGGCGAAATGCAGATTTTCCGACTGCCTCAGAGCAAGGAAAGCGGCGCTTACCCCACAAAGGCAGTGAAGGTTAAGGTTGCGACTGTGGCATACTCCGCCGAGCGTGACCTTGATACTATGCTTTACGGCGGCGACACGGGCATTTACCGCTCGTTCCAGTTCCCCAACAGCCAGAGCCTTACCCTTAAAACCACATTCGAGGAAATTGCGATTATGTGGAAGCAGGAGGCAAGGTTCAGACAAGGCTTTTCTACTGCGGGAAACCTCGTTTCCATCCCCAATATCTTCGCAAAGATAAGCGGAGTTCAGGACGGAAATATGGACAGATACTGGGACGATGTGCGTGATAAGCTCACCCCTGAAACAGTGCTTGTAGTCAAGGATAAAAGCGTTCAGGACCCCGAAACGGCTGTGGATTTATCCGCATACCGACAGTTCTACCGAAACGGCGAAATCGACACGGAGCGTCTGAAGGCCTCCACGCTGAACCGTTTCAGCTACCTGCCCGACCGCATACAGGATATGCTGTTCTACAAGATACAGGAAACCATTTCCTCGGGATTTATCAAGCTGAGCGGAGATAATCTGATGTGCGCAGTTATACACTTCAGTCTTAACATTGATAAGGAACTGACCAAGATTATCCAGCAGTTTGATTTCACACGCACTATCCCCAAGCTGATTTACATTCATACTATCGAGGACGCATTCTCGCTCGGAGAATGTATCCGCATAGTGCTTTGCAATCTGATAGGCTTTGACGTGCTGGTGTACACCCCCACGGGCTACCGCAACCTTGAGGCGTTCATTTCAAACGACGCTTTTGAGGAGCACGTTCTTAACCAATATATGTACAACACAGATGTTCCGAAATTCAAAATCCCCTCTGCTGATGACAAGGGCGGATTTTTTGGAAAACTTTTCGGAAGAAGATAAGGCAACCCGACACGCAAGTGTCATAGAATAACCATTTTACAAAAGGAGAAAGATTATGGGATTACAGTTCACACCGGGAGCAGCACAGGCGCAGGCTCAGGCACAGGAAACCGAGGTTCTTACCACAGGCGTTGTAAAGGACGCTGCGTTTGACGCAAAGCTTGAAGAAGCAAAGAACTTCAATATTATGGTAAAGACCGACGAAATCAAGCAGCAGCTTGCAACCACACAGGAAATTGACAAGCTGGTGTCCACTATCAATGTAAACGACTCCTCCACAATCGTAAGATTTGGTGCAGAGGTTGCAGATAAGATTTCTCAGGCGTCTGACCAGGTGCTTAACTCTATGAGCATTCAGCAGATCAACGACACAGGCGTTATGCTGAAGAACCTTGCAGCTATTATGGACCAGTTTGACGTTAAGGAGCTTGAGGACAAGCCCGGTTTCTTCGGCAAGCTGAAGAAGAACCTTGAGAAAATTCTCAACAAGTATGACACAATGGGCAAGGAGATTGATAAAATCTACGTTCAGCTCAAGCAGTATGAAACCGAAATCGACCAGGCTAACCAGAAGCTTGACTCTATGTACGACGCAAACATCGGCTACTATCAGGACCTTGTAAAGTACATTATGGCTGGTGAACAGGCTGTTACCGAGCTTGACGGCTTTATCACCGAATACAGAGCAAAGGTTGAAGCAGAGCCCGACAACGGCACAATCCGTATGGACTTGTCCAACCTTGAGCAGATGCGTGAAATTCTCGACCAGAGAGTTATGGACCTCAAGGTAGCACAGAACGTTGCACTCCAGACCGTTCCTATGCTCAAGACAATGGAATACTCCAACCTCAACCTCGTAAGAAAGATCAACTCTGCGTTCATCATCACAATGCCTGTATTCAAGCAGTCACTTGCACAGGCTATTATGCTCAAGCGTCAGCGTATTCAGGCAGAGAGCCTTTCCGCACTTGACGAAAAGACCAACGAGCTGCTTATCAAGAATGCACAGAACACTGTTGAGCAGAGCAAGATGGTTGCAGCAATGGCGGCTACTTCTTCCATCAAGGTAGAAACACTCCAGCAGACATGGCAGACCATCGTTACAGGTATCGACGAGGTTCAGGCTATTCAGGATCAGGCACGTGCTAAGCGTAAGGAAGACGCAAAGGCTCTTGAAGCTATCAAGGAAGATTACAAGAAGCGTATGAAGGCTTAATAGCTGATTTCCTTATTAAGTAATAAACACTCAGGCGAGCGATAAAGTGCCATCAGCGTTATCGTTCGCCTTTTCTTGCTAATTTAGAAAAGGGGGGATCGCTTTGCATTTTGTACAGGCAAAAGGCATACTGTCAGCGAAAAACGGAATTAACCTCTATCGTGGCTGTCAGCACGGCTGTATCTACTGCGACAGCAGAAGCGTCTGCTATGGAATAGAAAACTTCGAGGATATCGAAGTAAAGGAAAATTCCATAGAACTGCTTGAAACGGCACTCCGCCACAAACGGAAAAAATGTATGATAGGCACAGGCGCAATGACCGACCCGTATATTCCGCTTGAAAGCGAACTGCAATTCACCCGAAAAGCCCTTGAAGTGATAGACAGACACGGTTTCGGGGTGACGGTGCAGACAAAGTCCAGCAGCGTTCTGCGTGACCTTGATTTGCTTAAAAGCATAAACAGCCATTCTAAGGCGGTTGTGCAGATGACCCTGACAACCTACGACGACAGCCTGTGCCGCATAATTGAGCCGAACGTATCCCCTACAAGCGAGCGTTTTCACGCACTTGAAATATTCCGTGACGCAGGCATTCCTACCGTAGTCTGGCTTGACCCCATTCTGCCGTTTATCAACGATACTGCTGAAAATATCACTGGTATACTTGATATGTGCATTAAAGCTAAGGTGTACGGCGTAATCTGCTTTGGAATGGGGCTTACCCTGCGTGAGGGCAACCGTGAGTATTTCTATCGTCAGCTTGACAGGCACTTCCCCACGCTTAAAGAGAAGTATATCCGCACCTACGGCAACCTCTACGAGATAAACAGCCCCCACAATGCCACACTTATGGAGCTTTTCCATAAGAAATGCGAAGAAAACGGCATAGTACACGATAACTCTGCGATTTTCAGGTATCTTTCTACTTATGAGGATAAGAGCAATGAGCAGTTGAGCCTGTGGCAGTTGTGATAATCCTTTAAAGCTGACAGCCCTCACCATTATAGTGAGGGCTGATTTTGTTATCACTTCATAGTCTTTGTATTTTCAGGGTCAGTAGGGTCAATCGGGTCAGAAATATCAGAGCCTCTGGGGGTATCTCCTGTGTAATCCTCACTGCCTTTGTCGGCGGATTTTCCTGTCATACCCGAATTATCCGAACTGCCTTTGTCAGCAGAATTTCCGGATTTCGACATATTCTCCAGCTTATCCATCACCTGTGCGGCTACGGGCTGAAGCTCTGCGGGAAGCTGGCTGATGTTGCCCTCTCTGATTGCGGAAATCGCCGCCTTAATCTGCTGTTCGGTAATGCCAGCCGCCGCAAGCTGCTCGGAATACTGCGCCATAACCTGTTCAACGTCCTTGTCGGCAAGGTCAATCATACTTTCGCTCACCTGACGCTGTACGCCGTTGGGGTCTATGGTGTAGTTGTCGAAGTAAATCAGGTCCTTCACGCCAACAAACTCGTAGCCGTCGGCTTTAAGCTTTTTCAGTATTTCAGGAAGTGCGGCTGTGGTGTTGTCAAGGTCGTTATGAAACAGCAGAATTGAGCCCGATTTCGTCTTGTCAAGCACCTTTTTGGTTATCTCCGCAGAGGAGGGATTTTTCCAGTCAACGCTGTCAACGTCCCACTGGATAACCTTCATTCCCATTCCGTCAAGGGTAGTAAGCAAGCTGTCGTCATACTCCCCGTAGGGTGCACGATAAAGGCAGGGCTCTTCGCCCGTAAGCATTTTAATCTTGCGTGAACATTCCTTGGTGTCGTTGATTAAGTCGTTGACGTTTATTCCCTCAACGTGGGGGTGCTGGTCGGAGTGGTTTTCAATCTCGTGACCTGCATCGTACAGCTTTTTCACGTCATCGGGATAGCGGTCGCACCAGTCGCCCGTAACGAAAAAGGTTGCACAGGCGTCGTAATCATCGAGAATGTCGATAAGTGCGTCGGTGTTGGAATTTTCCCACGCGCAGTCAAACGTAACGGAAATCTTCTTGTCGCCACGTTCAACGCTGTAAATAGGGAGCTGCCGTTCAGCCGCATTACTTCTCACTGACGTCAGCGCAACCGTAATTCCGACAGCCCCCGCCGCAACTGCTGCTGCCGCTATTGCCGCAACACGCTTGATTTGTTTCTTGGTTATGGTAATATTCATTATCAGCCCTCCGTTAGTGCCATTTTCTTGGTAGATTGTATGGCGTACACAGGACAAATATGACAAGTTATCCGCAATATATGAAAAATCTTCAATCCCCTCTTGACAAATTCCGATTTTTGGTGTATTATTATAGTAATGTGATAAGATGGCGATTGTGCTTTTGGTGTACACATAACGCTGTTGTGATTTAAACTAATGACAGCGGAATATTCCGCTGTTGTTGATAAATTGAAACAAATTCAATAATTTTGCGAAAAACCAAGGATAATCCTTGAAGTTTTTCAACGATGGGGGTATTTGTTATGGCAATTGTAAACGTTATGGAACAGATAGTAAGCGACAGACTTGACGTGCTTCTTAAAAACGAAGAGTGCTGCACCTGCGAGCGCTGCATTGATGATATGAAGGCAATTGCGCTTAACAAGCTGCCTCCGAAGTATGTAAGCACCAACAGCGGCGAGCTTTTCACCAAACTTAATGCAAGCCTTCGTCAGAACACGGTTGATATTGATATTGCTGTTACTGCTGCACTTGCAATGGTTTCAAAGCAGCCTTCTCATCTGGTTGAGAACGCATAATTACATAAAAACTTACGGCTGTCCGCTTAGTTGTGGACAGCCGATTTTGTTATATTTCTAATCCATACGATTTCAGAATTTCCGTGTTTATCTCTTTGCGGCGTTCTAGTTCTTCGAGAGCTTTTTTGCACCACTCATTATCGTTAAACATTTTAGAAGCTTGGCATTGACGGTCATAACTTTCTGATATAAATCTTTTTCTTTTCCCATCCTCGATTGAAAGATAATGTGACTGCTTTTCTAGATCGTTTGCGAACATCATTTTAATTTTTTTCTCATATGCATCCAACTCGTTCATCTTTATCTTTTCTATCCTTTCAAGATAGCTGTCGCATGTGTCGATTTTAATATGCAATAGTCCCTCACACTCATTTAGATAATCATAACGATCATGTTCGTAATAGATAAATGGTGTTTGTTTAAACTTGTACTCAAAGTCCAAAAATGATTTAAAATCAACGGCACTATCCAATGCGGGAAGCAAAAGTTGCTTTGTCTCATTAAATGCACATTCAAAGCTGTCAAGCATTTGTTTTTCATCTCCCAGCTTAAATGGAAAATATTCATTAGCCTTTTTCCAACAGTCTTCATTATAATCCGCAATGTGTTCTCTGCCGTATATTTCTCTTCTGGAAAGAAACGCGCCGGAATATCTTTCGAGATGTGACATCGGTAAATCAAAATCAATGCTATAAATTGTTTTAACCATACATAATATATCATACTGCCCATAATCCTGAGCTTCAAAACCGCCAACGAAAGGATGACCGCTCCATTTAGTGTACGTTATGATGTGGATCACTTCACCATCCACAATTCGCAGGAAATAAGGATATGGGTATTTTATCTTCTTAAACCCAAGCGGCTCAAGTGCCTCTCCGAACACTTTCTTGAACGCCGCATTCAATGTCATAGGCTTTGCTTTTGTATCGGCTGGCTTGAAGTAGAGCAAGGTAATATTCTTGTCGCTGTCGGAGTGTTCTGAAAATTCCTCGAAATCTGCGTATATGTAATTTGATGTAATCCCAAACAAGCCAGCAAGTTCTGTTAATGTATCTTCAACGAAAACATCATTCTTCTCTACGATTTCAGAGAATTTTTCCCAATCCTTTTCATTTGCAAGGAGCGGCTGCCAGTATTCACGAACACCTCGTGAAGGCTCGTCAATGCCGTAACCCGAGCCGTCGCCAACGATTGCCGTATCGCCGTTATCAAGCGTTAAAACAGCAAAATCACTGTCTACTACCTCAACGGAAAACCCATTTGTTTTCAATTCGTCAGAAATGTTTTTCAAGTCATCACGGGCTTTTCTAGGGTTGTTTGTGTAATCTTCATTGTCAAGCGTTACCCAGCCGCCCTCGGAAAACGCAAGCAGATATGATACTGTCCCCTCATCCTCTTTGCAAGGCTCAAAGCCACGCTTTTTCATCATATCACAGAATGAATTTATAAACTTCATTCTGCCGACATTGTCCTTTACCTGTACCGTAGTTGAAAATCTGCCCATAAGTTACCTCTCCTTTTACATCAGCCGAACGGCATAGCCGCCGAAAATCGCTGATATGTAGCCACTTGCAAAAGCCTTACAGTTATTCAATACTGCAAGGCTTTTCAATTATAGTTCGTTTCTGTTTTCAAGCGCACGCACAAGCGTTACATCATCGGCAAATTCCAGCATAGAACCAGCGGGCAAGCCGTAAGCAAGACGTGTTACCTTTATTCCCAGAGGCTTGATAAGTCTGCTGATGTACATAGAAGTCGCCTCACCCTCAACAGTGGGGTTGGTTGCCATAATTACCTCTTCAACGCCGTTCAGCCGTGACAGTAACTCCTTGATTTTAAGCTGTTCTGCTGTAATTCCGTCCATCGGCGACAGCAGTCCGTGCAGAACGTGGTAAGTTCCGTTATAGCCGCCTGCACGTTCAAATACGGAAACGTCCCTGGGCGACTCAACCACGCACACCACGCTGTTATCCCTGTTCTCATCAGAGCAGATTGCACACTTTTCCTGCTCGGTGAAGTTCTGACAGCAGCTGCACAGGCGAACGCTTTCCCTTGCCTTGAGGATATTCTCGGAAAACTCCTTTACCTCCTCAACAGGCAGATTAAGCATATAATATGCAAGCCGCTGTGCGGTTTTAATGCCTATGCCAGGCAGCTTTGCAAACTGCTCTGCCGCAAGCATAAGCGGTATAGAATTATAATCAGCCATAGTTATACTCTCTTTCTTTAATTACGAAACCTTCTGCGAAATTATTCACAGAAATATGCTTTATTTCAAACTGGTCGCACAGCTCGTTTATCATAACAGCACAGCCGTAATCTCCGTCGGGTGCGCTGAAATCAATAATACTGCGCACTCCGTTGGTACGCAGAGCCTTCTGCAGGTCACTGCAGAGTCCGCCGCCTGTGCCGTTTACGATAACAAC
>JAZQBH010000034.1:0-3286 GCA_045545655.1 Oscillospiraceae bacterium | reverse complement strand
CACAAGCATAATCAACTATATCGTACCGATGATTTTAAGCCTTGCGCTGTTCGTTATGATATTCAGCTATGGCTCAACAGTGGCACAGTCTATTGCAACTGAAAAAACCAGCCGTGTTATGGAACTTCTGCTTACATCTGTCCGTCCGCTTGCAGTGGTTATCGGCAAGGTGCTTGCAATGGCAATTGTAAGCCTCGGACAGTCGTTGCTTATCCTTACTATAGGCGGAATAAGCCTTGTGGCATCCGCACCGTTCGGAATTGCCGGTAAGCTTTCGGGAATTATGAACAACCCCGATTTTGCAGGCACTATCACCCAGTCCACCGACGAGCTTGCCGCAGCAGGTCTTTCTATGGACGACATTGAGCTTGCACAGGCTGTAAGCGGTCTGCTTGAAAACTTCAGCCCGCTCAACATCATTCTTATTCTTATCGTGTTCCTGCTGGGATTCTTGTTCTTCTCGCTTATTGCGGCGCTTGTGGGTGCGTCCATTTCACGTATGGAAGACCTCACAACCGCTATGCAGCCCTATTCGTTTATGGGTATTATCGGTTTTTATCTTGCATACTTCCCTGTTATCTTCAACGTTGAGTCACTTGATGCAGGCGTTTCCTCAACAAATCCCATACAGCTTTTCTCCTACTACTTCCCGCTGAGCAGTCCGTTTGCACTGCCAAGCGCAATTCTGCTCGGAATATTCAGTCCGATTCAGTCCGTGATAGCAGTGCTTGTGCTTGCTGCGTGCGTTGTGCTTGTTGCGATACTTGTCAGCAAGGTGTACGAGGCGATTATCCTCCACAACGGAAACCGTATCAAGCTTTCTGATATGATTAAAATGGCGACAAGAAAGTAATATGCATTCCCTTTCAGCACGTTCCTAATGTGGAGCGTGCTGATTTTTCCGCCGCATTTTGCCGATTGTACGGTTTACTGCAATCCTTCCGCCCCTGATTGCCATGCTGAAATATCAGTCGGAAAAATAATTTGAATTTTTTTCAAAAACCTCTTGACAAATCAAGCGGAATGTGGTATACTATCATAGTAATATTTGCGGGTGTAGTTCAATGGTAGAATCCCAGCCTTCCAAGCTGGTCGCGTGGGTTCGATTCCCATCACCCGCTCCATTTTTGTTTTGGCGGCTTGCCGGAACAGATATGCGCCATTAGCTCAGCTGGATAGAGCAACCGCCTTCTAAGCGGTAGGTCGAAGGTTCGAATCCTTCATGGCGTGCCATTTTATGGCTCAGACAAATGCACCAAACGGGGTTTCCCGTAGATATGGTGGGTATAGCTTAGTTGGTTAAAGCGTCGGATTGTGGTCCCGAAGACCGTGGGTTCGATTCCCACTACCCACCCCATTTATAACAAGAAAAGGGGTTAGATTTATCTGACCCCTTGTTTTTACATCATACTGGGATATAGCCAAGCGGTAAGGCAACGGACTTTGACTCCGTCACTCGCTGGTTCAAATCCAGCTATCCCAACCAGTCGGTGCGACCGACAGCGAAATCGCTCATACTTTTCTGTATGGGCGATTTTTTTACCCGATAATGGGAAATCTATTTCATTCAGCGTAGACTGCGTGCCGCTGGACCCATTTCGCAACGGGTTCAGCGGGGTTTTTTATTATGTACCCGAAAGCGGAAAATCCATTTTGTTCAGGAGAGACAACCAAAAGTTCTCTTTTTGTTTATCCAAGCCTGTGGCTTGATGATATACAAGGCAACGCCTTGATTTATTTACAAAAGTGTGGTATAATCTATTTGCAAAATACGACTTGAAGAAATTCGTTCCAGGAGCGCAAAATGTTTATTAGAATTTTCGTACAAGCTGTTGACACAGAAGAAGCAATAAAGCATACAAAAAAATTTGAAAGCTTAATTTCCAATAGCGTAATCGGTTTGAAAATCGAAAAAATAGAACAATATTGGAAAATACCGGAGCAATATTGTATTGAATATGAATTTAAAGATATTATACCCGAAAGAATATTTGAAGTAATAAAACGCATAGGAAATAACCCGCACATTACTGCTAATGGTGATAAAATCGAAGAATATATATTTGCCAGAACAACCGGAGATATTTATTTGGAAAAAATTGAGTGGATACTTTTTAATGTTGGCAAATAAATACAAGTTCTAATTCATAGAGCAGATGAGAAGAAAAACAGACACCTTTTGTTCGTTTTTACCTCGTTCAGACACCTTTTATCATGTTTAGTGCGTTTTGTGCATTCGCACAAATCCGCATCGGTGCAACCTGTGCTACCGTGAAATAACAGCAATTTCACTCAAGCATAGTTTACATACAAAGGAGAATTATGAAATCTAAATTCAACACAGCATTTAAATACCTTTCAACTTATGCAATTGTAAATATAGTTTATATTCTGATAATATTGCTTTTCAGGTTTGTTTTTTATCGTGGTATGATAGAACTTGTACCATCTATCAGTGGTACGTTAATGATATCGGTTTTTATATATCTTTATTCATTACTAATTCTTTGGCATATTTTATATTTCGGTGTATACTCCGTTGTTTTTACACTAAAATTTATTATGGATAAATCTCCTCGTAATCTGGTGTTTACATTGATTATTTCAGTTCTAGGGTTGTTCTTAAATATATGGTTTTGGCAAAATGGCGGGATAATAATAAATTGAACGACAAACTAAAAGGGGCGATTTTACTCGCCCCTTTATTTTTATTACTATTATCTGTTGTTGATAATCTTTGTAAGCTCAACGGGGTCAACAATCTTGCCGTCCTTGTACACACGCATATTGCCCGAAGCAATCTCGTCGATGAGGATAACCTCGTTGTTGTTGTAGCCGAACTCGAACTTGATATCCCACAGGTCAAGACCGAGAGTCTTAAGGTCGTCTGCAACAATCTTTGTAATCCTGAGGGTCTGCTCCTTCATACTGTCGAACATAGCCTTGTTCATAACGCCGAGAACCTCAAGTCCCTCGCTTGTTACAAGCGGGTCGCCCTTTTCGTCGTTCTTGAAGGTGCACTCAACGTAACCGCCGTCGATTACAGTGCCGTCCTTGATGTATTCGCCGTATCTTCTGATGAAGCTGCCTGTTGCAACAAGGCGGCAGATAACTTCAAGACCGTGACCGAATACCTTTGCAGGAAGAACCTCCATTGTAGCGTTGTCGATGTCAGCGCTTACATAGTGGGTCTTGATGCCAGCCTCTTTCAGCTTTTCAAAGTAGTAAACGGAAGTCTGAAGATTAGCCTTGCCAATACCGTCGATTGTAAGACCTACTGAATTTT
>JAZQBH010000033.1:0-12771 GCA_045545655.1 Oscillospiraceae bacterium | reverse complement strand
CACCGTAAAGGCGGTCGCCGTGGAACTCCATAAATCTAGTGAAGAGTGCGGGGATATAGTCATTTACCGTTGGTCTGTCCTTCTGGTGGACAATCTCCATTCTCTCCCAGGGTGAAAGATTATTCATCGTGCTGTTCCCTCCTTAACGCTGCCGTGCAGCTTCAAGATGTTGGAAAGACGCTTTCTCATCATTCCACGCTCTACAATCATATCCACAAAACCGCATTCCTGCTGGAATTCTGCCGACTGGAAATCATCGGGCAATCTCTGACGGATAGTACCCTCGATAACTCGTCTGCCAGCAAAACCGATAAGTACCTTAGGCTCGGAGAGAATGATATCACCAAGGCTTGCAAAGGAAGCAGTAACGCCGCCTGTTGTCGGGTCGGTCATTACCGTGATATACAGTCCGCCTGCGTCGCTGTGACGCTTAACTGCACCGCTTGTCTTTGCCATCTGCATAAGGGAGATGATACCCTCCTGCATACGTGCGCCGCCTGAACAAGCAAACAGCACAACGGGCAGTTTCTTTTCGGTTGCATATTCAAAGGCTCTTGTAATTTTTTCGCCCACAACGCTGCCCATACTGGACATCATAAAGTGGCTGTCCATAATGCCGATAACACAGCGGTAACCACGGATAGTGCACTCGCCTGTAACGATTGCCTCACGTGTATCGCAAGCCTTCTGACAAGCCGCAACCTTTTCCTCATACTTCGGGAAATCTATAGGGTTGAGCGAGCTTAAATCAGCGTCCATCTCAACAAAGCTGCCGTTGTCAACGGTAAGTTCAAGTCTTTCCTGCCATGTAAGACGTGCGTGATAATTGCACTTGGGGCAGACCTTCATTTCCCTGATAAATTCTTCATTGTATACCACACCGCCGCAGCGTGGGCACTTGAAAAGCAAATCCTGCGGAATATCAACAGTTTTATCCGCAGCCGTATCGGAGTGGCTGTCGTCCGTAAAGCGGGTCTTTACGATTTTAAACAAATCCTCAATCGAAGCCATTTCGTTACTCCTCCATTATATTTGTGCGGTTAAGGAAACCGTTATCAAACTCACCGCGCTCGAAATACTCGTTTCTGAGCAGTTTCAGTTGAAAGTCGATATTCGTTTCAACACCGTCGATTATGAACTCGGAAAGGGCAACCTTCATCTTCATAATTGCCTCTTCTCTGTTCTCACCCTTAACCAGCAGCTTTGCAATCATACTGTCGTAGAACGGCGGAATTGTGTATCCAGCGTACACTGCACTGTCAATACGCACGTTAAATCCGCCGGGAGCGTGCATCGAACGTATCTTGCCGGGACTTGGCATAAAGTTATTGCGTGGGTCTTCGGCATTTATTCTGCATTCGATAGCGTGACCTGTAATCTTCACATCATCCTGTTTAATCCACAGCTCTTCCCCTGCTGCAATTCTGATTTGTGCTTTTACAAGGTCAATGCCCGTTACAAACTCCGTAACAGGGTGTTCAACCTGAATACGGGTGTTCATTTCCATAAAATAGAAGTTCTTGTTCTTATCAACGAGGAACTCTATTGTGCCTGCATTGCGGTAACCGCTTGCCTTTGCGGCACTTACTGCCGCCTTGCCCATACGCTCACGAAGGTCGTCAGTCATAATGGGGCTGGGGCTTTCCTCAAGCACCTTCTGATTTCTTCTCTGAAGAGAGCAGTCACGCTCGCCGAGGTGAACCACGTTGCCGTAGTTATCCGCAAGAAGCTGAATTTCAATATGACGCGGGTTTTCAACGAACTTTTCGATATACAAATCGCCGTTGCCAAAGCACGACAAAGCCTCCTGCTGAGCGGAAACGAAGTGCTTTTCAAGCTCTTCCTCGTTTGTTACAAGGCGGATACCACGTCCGCCGCCGCCTGCGGTTGCCTTGACCATTACGGGATAGCCCATCTCAGCACACAGCTTTTTAGCGGCGTCAATATCGGGTACTATTCCGTCAGAGCCAGGGATAACAGGCACACCTGCCTCAACAACAGTTTTGCGGGCGTTTGCCTTATCGCCCATAAGCTCCATAACCTGCGGAGTAGGGCCGATAAAGGTAATTCCGCAAGTTTCGCAAAGCCGTGCAAAATCAGCATTCTCAGAGAGGAAGCCGAATCCGGGGTGAATTGCCTCTGCGTGGGTTATCTCGCAGGCTGCTATAATAGCCTTTGTATTGAGATAGCTGTCCTTTGATGCAGCAGGACCTATGCATACTGCCTCATCTGCTATCTGTGCGTGAAGTGCTGATTTATCCGCTTCTGAATACACTGCAACAGTCTTGATTCCAAGCTCTCTGCACGCACGCATTATACGGATTGCAATTTCTCCACGGTTTGCAATGAGTATCTTGTTAAACATCTGAGTACTCCATATAATTTGATATACACCGCAGTCTGACAGAACAGACAGCGTGTGTATTGATATTATTCCTTATTTTCAGGGTCTGCCACAGCAAACGAAATCTCAGCGGTTACCACTTTCTTTCCGTTTACCTTTGCAACTGCCTTGCCAAAGCCAATCGGGCCCTTCTTCTCGGTCATAACAACGTTAAGCTCAAGAGTGTCGCCAGGGAGAACCTGTCCTCTGAATCTTGCCTTGTCGATACCAGCAAAGAACGCAATCTTACCCTTGTTCTCAGGCAGACAAAGCGCACATACTGCGCCAGCCTGAGCAAGCATTTCAATCATCAGAACGCCGGGTGTTACAGGCTGACCAGGGAAATGTCCCTTGAACCAGTATTCATCAGGCTTTAAGTACTTCTTGGCGGTAACGCTTACGCCAGGGTCAAGCTCAGTTACTTCGTCAATCAGAAGAAACGGGTCACGATGGGGAATAATCTCTTTAATCTGTTCCTGATTCAAAACCATAATCTTACCTCTTTTTCAAGTGAGTATTACTCAATTCTCATAATCTTCTGTCCGAATTCAACAGCTTCGCCGTTGTTTACATAAATCTCTGCAACTCTGCCAGAGAACTTGCTGTTAAGCTCGTTCATAAGCTTCATACTTTCGATGATACATACAACATCGCCCTCGTTTACTGTGTCGCCGAGCTTTACGAAAGCAGGCTTATCAGGGGACGGTGCTGCATAGAAAGTACCAACAATCGGAGAAGTGATGATATTGCCCGATACAGGCTCGCTTTCAGCGGAAACAGCAACAGGCGCAGACTGAGCAGCAGTAACGTTAACACCGACAGACGGCATAACAGCAGGAGCAACAGTCGCCACAGGCGCAGTACGCTGACCCTCAATCACAATGGTGAAATCTTCGTTTGCAAACTTGATTTTACCGAGATTGTTGTCTTTTACAATCTTTGCAAGTGCCTCAATGCACTCAACTGTTTCATCAATAGGAGTTTCTTTATTCTTAAGGTTCATATCAGATACACCTTTCTTTGTATACTCGATAGAGCGTTATTCAACGGGCTTCATACACAGGCAGCCGTTATGTCCGCCAAAGCCGAGAGAATTTGACAATGCCGCAGTAATCTTAACATCACGTGCGCCCTCGGTTACATAGTCAAGGTCGCACTCGGGGTCTGCCACGCTGTAGCCAAGAGTCTGGTGAATCTTGCTGTTGCTGATTGACAGAGCGGTTACCACAGCCTCAACTCCACCAGCGGCACCGAGCAGGTGTCCTGTCATAGACTTTGTGGAGTTTACAGCTATGTTCTTTGCGTGGTCACCGAATGCAAGCTTGATAGCCTTTGTTTCGGTAACGTCGTTCATATGGGTAGATGTACCGTGTGCATTGATGTAGTTTACCATCTCGGGAGCAATGCCAGCTTCCTGAACAGCAAATTCCATTGCCTTTGCACCGCCACGTCCCTCGGGGTCGGGGCTGGTTTCGTGGTGAGCGTCACAGGTAGAACCGTAACCAGCAATCTCAGCATAAATCTTAGCACCACGCTTCTTTGCATGCTCATATTCCTCAAGTACAAGGATTCCGCAGCCATCGCCGAGAACAAATCCGCTTCTTTCAGCGTCAAACGGAATGGAAGCTCTGTTAACGTCAGTTGAACGTGTGATAGCCTTCATATTATTGAATGCCGCATAGCAGAAGCCAATATCGCTGTGCTCAGTACCGCCTGCAACAGCAGCGTCAAGATAGCCGTTCTTGATTGAACGGAATGCCTCGCCGATTGCCTGTGTACCAGAAGCGCAGGCAGTGGTAACGCAGAAGTTGCTTCCCTTGAAACCGAATCTGATAGCAGTAGCGCCAGCCGCCATATTACCAATCATCTTGGTGATTGTGAATACGCTTACACGCTTGCTGCCCTTTTCACGGTAGTTAATAAGCTCTTCCTCAGTTGTGCACAGTCCGCCGATACCGCTGCCGATAATACAGCCAACACGGAAGGGGTCAAGATCCTTGAGGTCTGTTCCTGCATCCTTGAGTGCCTGATCGGCACAGTAAACAGCGTACTGTGTGATAAGGTCGTTTCTGCGAAGCTCCTTCTTGTCGAACAATTCAGAAGCGTCAAAGTTCTTTACTCTTGCAACAATATTTGTTGTTTCAGCGTCCTCTTCGGGGAACCAGGGCTCAAGTGTAAAACCGTGCTTACCTGCCATAAGGCTGTTCCACAGCTCTTCGGGTGAATTTCCGATGGGTGTAACACAACCAAGTCCCGTAATTACAACTCTTCTTTCACTCATAAGTTATCCTTTCGTACAATAACAATCATTTACGTTTTTATACGTTCGTTTCATTTAGTTACATCTATTACATCGACAGACCGCCGCTGATTTCGATAATCTGACCTGTAATGTAAGCCGAATCATCGCTGCACAGGAATGCAACAGTTGCAGCAACCTCTTCAGGTGTGCCGTAACGCTTCATTGCAATCTGTCCGAGGATAGCGGCTTTCTGCTCTTCTGTAAGCTTGTCTGTCATAGGTGTGCTGATAAAGCCGGGAGCAACTGCGTTTACGTTGATTCCACGGGAGCCAAGCTCCTTTGCGGCTGTCTTTGTCATTGCGATTACCGCACCCTTGGAAGCGGAGTAGTTCATCTGACCAGGGTTACCGTACAAACCAGCAACGGAAGCGAGATTTACAATCTTACCGCTCTTCTGACGGAGCATAACTGCACCTACAAGCTTTGTCATATTGAAAACGGACTTCTGATTGATGCGGATAACATCATCATAGTTCTCCTCTGCCATCTTGAGCAGAAGACCATCTCTTGTGATACCTGCGTTGTTTACAAGTGCGTCAATAGTGCCGAAATCTTCCTTGATTTTCTTAACCATCTCCTCACACTGTGCGTGGTCGGAAACGTCTGCGGTGTAAACCTCAGCCTTAACGCCGAGAGCACGG
This sequence comes from Oscillospiraceae bacterium, assembly GCA_045545655.1. Classification (GTDB taxonomy): domain Bacteria; phylum Bacillota; class Clostridia; order Oscillospirales; family Ruminococcaceae; genus CAG-115. The sequence goes on along the minus strand of JAZQBH010000033.1, from coordinate 7,445 downwards.
CAGGCCTCAAGTGTTTCAGCACCCGAATTAGGTGTAAGCTCATTGATTGCTATATTAAAGCCGTCCTTTGCAAGACGCTTTGCGATAGCCGCACCGATTCCACGGCCTGCGCCTGTGATAACTGCTGTTTTAGCCATAATATCTACCATCTCTTTCTTAAATCTTCATTTATAATCAGTATAATCAGGTTTCAAATACTACTGCGCCGAATGTAAGACCTGCGCCGAAACCGACAAAGCAAATCTTCATTCCGGGCTTTATTTTTCCTGCTCTGTTCAGCTCGTCAAGTCCGTAAGGAATGCACGCACTTGAAACATTGCCCATATATTCGATATTGGTATAAACCTTGTCCATCGGAATATCAAGCAGTTCAACAGCCTTTGCGATAATTCTGAGGTTAGCCTGATGAGGAATCACAAGGTCAAGTTCGGTAGGATTTATGCCGCTCTGCTTGGCAACGTTTGTTACAGCGTCTGCCATAGCGTTTACCGCAAATTTGTACACCGCCTTGCCGTCCTGCATAAGGAAGTTCTGCTTTGCAAAGGTGTCGAAACGTCCGTTGTAGTACTTGTTCTGGTCGCCATAGAACGGGCAGTTGCTTTCGTAATGAATTTTGCAGTAGAGAGCCTCAAACTCATCACCCTCAGCGCCAAGGAACGAATAGAACTTCTTATCGCCTCTGGTTACGATAACAGCACCAGCCGCATCGCCGAAAAGGATGCACGAAGTTCTGTCTGTGTAGTCCTGCTGAGCGGAAAGCTTTTCACTTGCTACAATCAGGATTTTCTCATACTTGCCTGTTTCAAGATACTTCTGTGCAATATCCATTGACGAGATAAAGCCTGTACAAGCACTATTCACATCAAAGCAAGCCGCATTCTTTGCGCCTATGCCCTTTTGAATAAGGCAGGACATTGAAGGATAGAAGAAATCAGGCGTGCAAGTGGATACAATGATAAGGTCAATATCCTCTGCGGAAAGCTTTGCGTTTTCCAGCGCACGCAATGCCGCCTGTGTTCCCATACGATAGTTTGGTTCATCAACTGCAATATGCCTCTGTTTTACACCTGTGCGAGGGAAAATCCACTCATCTGATGTGTCGAGAAATTCCGAGAACTTGTCGTTATCAGCGATAAATTCGGGGGCATATCCGCCTGTTCCCAAAATCTGTATTCCGCTCATAAAAAAACTCCTTGATTTTATTTTTGAAATAATGTATAATAGAAAGGCAGGGTGTTTTTTCCTGTATAACCTGCCAGGTATCCGCTGTGAACAACGTGTTGTTGAATAACAAAAAAGAACAGCACTTCACCACAGCAAACACAATATCACTTTATATTTTACCTTATTTTCTTGATTTTGTCAACTGTTTTTTTCACGTTATGTGAAATAATGTGAGAAAAATTGCATTTTATTGCTGAAAATATACGAAGTATATCACATTTGTGGTTTAATTCTACTGTTAGTTTGCTGACATAATTATTTCAGCCGTAACAAAACCTTGCATTTCTCCTGCGGCATACACCTCAGGCAAGAACTGCACCGTTCAAAAATAAACATTTATATTCCAAGGAGGAACTAAACTTATGAAAACAGCATTTCTTTTTTCTGGACAAGGCTCGCAGTACCCTGAAATGGGCAAGGAGCTTGCAGAGAGATATTCTGCGTCGAAGCAGATTCTTGAGTGTGGCTCGGACATACTCGGCTACGACCTTCTGAAAAAGCTCTGCGAATCAACCGCTGAAGAGCTTGCACAGACAAGACTTTCACAGCCTGCAATTTTCACAGTATCCCTGCTGGCACTTACCGCCGCAAGAGAAAACGGTGTTGACAATGCCGCTGTTGCAGGTCACTCACTCGGTGAATATGCCGCTATGTATGCAAGCGGTATGCTTTCTATGGAGGACGCTTTCAAGGCAATCAAACTCCGTAGCGAGGCTATGGCTAAGGCCGCTGAAAACTCCAAGGGCGCTATGGCGGCGATTATCGGCTGTGACAACAGCGTTATCGAGGAGGTTTGCGCCGGTGTGAACGGCTTTGCTGCTCCCGCAAACTACAACTCCCCCGCTCAGACTGTAATCGCTGGCGAGGTTGAAGCAATCGACGAGGCTATTGCAAAATTTACCGAGCTTGGCAAGCGCAGTGTAAAGCTTGCAGTTTCTGCGGCTTTCCACACAAAGCTTATGCAGTCTGCCGCTGACGAATTCAAGGCAGCTGTTTCGGGCTTTGATTTCAAGCAGCCTAACTGCGATTTCTACGCAAATCTCTACGGCAGCAAGCTTTCTGACTTCTCGGATATGCCTTCTTACCTTGCGGCGCACATCTGCTCGCCTGTCAAGTTTGTTGACGAGCTTAACGCTATGCAGGCAGACGGCATCGAGGCATTCGTTGAACTCGGCCCGAACAAGGTGCTGACAGGTCTTGTAAAGAAGACACTTAAAGGCGTTGTGAACGTAAACATCGAAAACAACGACACTCTCGACAAGGCTCTTGCCGCTCTGAAGTAATATTATAATAAGGAGAACTATTTAAAATGAATAAATACTGTATTATCGGTCACCCTATCGGACATTCCCTTTCACCGCAGATTCACGCTCGTCTGTTCGAGCTTACAGGGACCGAGGGCGAATACACCCTTCAGCACATCACCCCCGAGGAGCTTGACAGCAAGAAGGATTTTCTCGCTGAGTTCAAGGGCTACAACATCACAATCCCCCACAAAATTGCTATAATCAGCCACTGCACAGAGCTTGACGAAAGTGCAAAGCGTTACAACTCCTGCAACTGTATGCACAACACAGGCGACAAGAAAATCGGCTACAACACCGACTGCGTTGGCTTTGTAAAGTCCATTAAGATGATGGGCTGCACACTCAGTTCAAGAGTGCTGGTTGTAGGCTGCGGCGGCGTCGGCAGAATGATTGCTATTGAGTCTGCTCTGTCGGGTGCTGACCTTACTATCGCAGTTCTCGAAAAGGACGTTCCGCTTGCGCAGAAGGTTGCTGATGAAATTCACGCAAAGAAGCCTGATGCACCTGTAACAATTGTTTCCACAGGCACTGAGCTGCTCAACGCATCTCACCTTGGCGACAAGACTTTTGACCTGCTCGTAAACGCTACTCCCGTTGGTATGCACCCCAACGTTGACCAGATGCCCTGCACCGCTGACGTTGTCGACAAAGCTGACGCTGTATTTGATGTTATCTACACCCCCAAGGAAACTCTTATCGTTAAAACAGCTCGTGAAAAGGGCAAGAAGGGTCTTTGCGGAATGGCAATGCTGGTTCTTCAGGCAGTTGCGGCACACGAGATATGGTACGGTGCAACATTCAACGACGACGACATCGCACAGCTTATCACCGATATGGAGAATTCAATATGAGCGACAACAAGATAAGCGTTTATCTCTGCGGATTTATGGGCTGCGGCAAAAGCCACATCGGTAAAATGGTTGCAAACGCACTGCGTATGCCTTTCACCGACCTCGACAGATACATAGTCAAGGCGGAGGGTATGTCTATTCCCGAAATCTTTGAAAAGTACGGCGAGCCGCATTTCCGCTCACTTGAGGCGAAATATATCCGTGAATTGTCAGGCGGAAACGTGGTTGCAACAGGCGGCGGAGCACTTATCAACGACGACACCGCCGCATTTGCCAAGCAAAGCGGTATCTCCGTTTACATCAACACCTCGTTCAGTGTGTGCTACGGACGTATCAAGGGTGACACAAACCGTCCCCTCGTGGTAAACAACACACCTGAACAGCTTGAGGAGCTGTACAACAAGCGTGACGTCATCTACCGCCGCAACAGCACATATATGGTAAACGGCAACGCACGTGACAACATCATCGCAACTGAGATAATAAAGCTTGCTAACTATTCGGCTGCAAACAAGGAGTAATATGGTAGTAATCAACGCAAAAATTCATTCAATGTCGGTTAACGATTCTGAAAACGGTTTTGTTCGTATAGAAAACGGAAAATTCTCCGAAATCGGGGATATGAAGGATTATTCCCCCGACAAGGACGAAAACGTTATAGACGCACAGGGCGCTGAGATGTATCCTGGGTTTATCGACTCGCACTGCCATCTTGGTATGTGGGACGACGGTCTGACCTTTGAGGGCGACGACGGCAACGAAAGCACCGACCCCTCAACGCCACACCTTCGCGCAATCGACAGCATAAACGCAATGGACAGGTGTTTCTCCGATGCCGCAAAAGCTGGAGTTTGTGCCGTATGCACAGGAGTGGGAAGTGCAAACCCCATCGGTGGTAGCTTTACACTTATTAAGACTTATGGCTCAAAGCGTGTGGACAAGCTGATTGTAAAAGACCCTGTTGCTATAAAATTCGCGTTGGGTGAAAATCCGAAAAACACCTACAACGACCGTGATGAAACTCCCACTACACGTATGGCAACTGCCGCAGTTATCCGTGAACAGCTCTACAAAGCGCTTCACTACAAGCAGGAGCTTGATGAGCACAACCGCACAAAGGGCACAGACGACGAAACCTCCCGACCCGAGTATGACGCAAAGTGCGAAGCACTCTTGCCATTATTCAGTGAGCAGAACAAGCTGAAGGCACATTTCCATTGTCACCGTGCAGACGATATTTTCACAGCTATCCGCATTGCAAAGGAGTTCAGTCTGGCTTACGTACTTATCCACTGCACGGACGGCGCAGTAATCGCAGACGAGCTTGCTGAGGACAACCCCGAAATCGTTGTCGGTCCGCTTTTCGGCGACAGAGGAAAGCCTGAGCTTTCACATCACGATATAGCTACCCCGGCTGTGCTGAACGAAAACGGACTAAAATTCTCAATCTGCACAGACCACCCCGAAACCCCGATACAGTATCTTCCCCTCACGGCAGGACTTGCGGTGAGAGGAGGTCTTTCTCACGAGGAGGCACTCAGGGCAATCACGATAAACGCCGCTGAAACGCTTGGGGTATCTGACAGACTTGGTTCAATTGAAATCGGCAAGGACGCTGATTTTTCGCTGTTCACCGAAAATCCGCTGAACGTCACGGCTGTGCCGAAGCTGGTATGTATTTCGGGAAACATTGTAAAATAAGGAGTTATTATGAGAGAAATAGATTGCAAACTGATTTCCGATACCGTTGCACAGCTGTGCATTGACGCAAATCTTCATCTTCCGTGCGGTATGCGTGAGTGTATCGAAAATGCCGCCGCACAGGAAAAAAGCGAGCTTTGCAAAAGCGTTCTCGGGGACATAACCGCAAATCTCGACGCCGCAAGCGAGCTTTCCGTGCCGATTTGCCAGGACACGGGAATGGCGGTGATTTTCGCTGAAATCGGTCAGGATGTGCATATCGTGAACGGCAGCTTTGAGCAGGCAGTAAACGACGGTGTTGCCAAGGGCTATATCGACGGCAGACTGCGACTGAGCATTGTCCGTGACCCCTTGCAGCGTGTAAACACCAACAATAACACCCCAGCCGTAATCCACACAAGAATTGTTGACGGTGACAAGATAAAGCTGATGGTAGCCCCCAAGGGCTTCGGCAGTGAGAATATGAGCAGACTGAAAATGTTCACGCCCTCTGCAACAAAAGAGGACATCATCAACTTTGTTGTTGAAACCGTGTCCGTTGCGGGAAGCAACCCCTGCCCTCCTATTGTGGTGGGCGTGGGAATAGGCGGCGACTTTGAGTATTCGGCATACCTCGCTAAAAAAGCTCTCTGTCGTGACCTGAACGTGCGCAATCCCGAGCCGCTTTACAGTGAAATGGAGCAGACTATGCTCAGTGAAATCAACAAGCTTGGCATAGGCTCACAAGGATTCGGCGGCACGGTAACCGCACTCTATGTAAACATCGAGCAGGCTCCTACACATATTGCAGGTCTGCCTGTTGCGGTTAATATCGGCTGTCACGTTACACGTCACACCGAAAAAACCATCTGATTTTCACACAGATATTCAGAAAACGGCAAAACGGCAGATACCGCTTTGCCGTTTTTAAAAAAATTCTGAATATTGCAACATTTCAGGAAATTGATCGGTATTATAATTAAAGGGAGTTATCCCACGAGGGAGTATTTATGGTACTATCGCTTGACACAGCCGAAAGCTTTGATATGGTTATGCGGCATTATACACCGATGGTCTATCGGATAGCTTTCTCAAGGCTTGCAAACGCCGTTGACTGCGAAGATGTTACGCAGGAAGTATTCGTGCGTTATTTCAGAGCGAACCTTACATACGAAAGCGAAGAACACCGTAAAGCGTGGCTGATACGCTGTGCAGTGAACACTTCAATAAATTTTGTAACGTCTGCGCATAAGAAGCACAGCGGAAACCTTGAAAACATCGAGAACTACGCCGAAAGCGAAATACTAAGCGCAAACGTCACTGAAAATGAGTTTGAAAAACAGCAACTGCGCCAGACTGTGCTGAATGCTGTTCTTCAGTTACCCGAAAAATACCGCATTCCTGTGCATTTGTTCTACTATGAGGACTTGCCTACGGCGCAGATTGCGGCAATCACAAACACCCGTGAAAGCACAGTGCGTTCACAGCTGGCACGGGCAAGAAAATTACTGGAAAATCTGTTGAAGGGGGTTGAATTCTGATGAAATTTCAAGAACAATACAAAGCGGAAATGAACAGCATTGAACCCACTGAGGCTCAGCGTGAAAAAATCTATGCCGCTGTGTACAATCAGATTAACAACGGTGAGGCATCTCAGCCGAAAAAGCTTGCTCCAAGCCGCAAAAAGCCGCTCCCTCTTAAAACAATTGCATTGGCTGGCGCTTCTGCGGCATGCCTGATTCTGGTTGCAGGATTTGTAATCAGATTTACTACCAAAAACAGCTTTATGATGAACGCTGCAAGCGGCGGTGCAAATGGCGGCGCTATGCCAGGAAATAGCATTTCTGCCCCGACTGCGGAGGACGCCGCACCCGAAGGCATTTTGAACGATTATATAAACAAACCCGAGGCAGATGAGCCGCAGTCCAGTGAATCAGCTGGAGTTGCTGATAATTTTTCAGCAATCTCAGGAACGCCCAGCATAATCGGCGAAAATGCAAGACTTATATTCTACGCAAACTGCACGGAATGTATTCTCTACACAGACGGCGAGCCACAGAAATTCGTGCTGACTTCAGACAGCAAAAACCTGAACGGCGGATTTTCCTTTACTCTGCCGCCTGAGAAGAACAATCTTGCTCAGACATTGCACATCACGCTGAAAAACGACACTATTCGGGTAACTGCCGATAACCAGACCGTGATAGGACAATTCACTCAGGAATAATACACAATAAGGGCTGTTATTAACAGCCCTTTATTTTTTTTACATAAGATTTATCCTATATTTTACAATTATTAAAGAAATTATGAAAATACTTCTATTTTCAATATCACAAACATACAATATTGATTGTGAAAATTAAATAAAAATTGTCACTTT
>JAZQBH010000032.1:0-3333 GCA_045545655.1 Oscillospiraceae bacterium | reverse complement strand
CTGTATAAGTTCGGGAGTAGCATAATCCTCGTCCTCAACTATTTCCTCAAGCGAGGTGTAATATCCCCAGTGAATATCGTACGAATCGGGGCAAAGTGCCAGCGCCTTATGATAAAATTCTGCTCCCTCGTCGAAAAATTCGTCGTCCATCAGCAGTTTAAAGCCCGTAGTTGTGCACAGTGATGCGAGTATTGTGCAGGCCTCCCCATCGGGTGACTTGTACTTCTCAAGAATTTTTTCCGCCGCAGTGATGAGCTTCTGATAATCCTTAGGTGTAGGAAAATCGGGAACAAATCGGGTATTCCTGAATTCGTTTACCTCTGCCTTTAATGCCCCGATGTCGATAGTATCCATTGCGTTTCTCCTTACACATTCATATACTTGTTGAGGAACTCAACCGACATCTCAATCCAGCGGCGGACGTTGGGTCTGAGGTAGTTTTCGTCCACGCCCGAAGCCTTGTCACAGCAGGCAATGCCGTGAGGGCCTTCATCGAATATATGCAGTTCCATAGGAATTTTGTTGGAAATACAAGCCTTTGCCATAACAAGCGAATTATGAGCCGAAACAGACGCATCGTTTGCAGTGCACCAAATAAATACAGGCGGTGTTTTCGGAGTTACACGGTTTTCAAGAGAAAGTCTTGACAAATCCGAACGGGAAGCGTCCTCGCCGAGAAGCACATCAAAGCTGCCCTGATGCGGAGAAGTAACGCCGCTGATAACAGGATAGCAAAGTACAGCCGCATTCGGACGAAGGTCGTCTGCGCCGCAACCGATAGTCTTGATTATGGAGCTGTCGTTCCACATAGTAGCAAGACAGCCAGCAAGGTGTCCGCCTGCAGAAAAGCCCACAACAGCAATCTTATCGGGGGCAATGTTAAACTCCTCTGCTCTCATACGGATTTTGTAGAAGGTGTAAGCCGCATCAACAAGCGGTGTGGGGAACTTTGCTTTTACAGTGTATGTAACAACAAATGCCGCATATCCTGCCGCAAGATACTGAAAAGCCACAGGCTCTGCCTCACGCTCAGAGATGTGGTCGTATCCGCCGCCCGGGAAAATCACTACACTCGGACGGCTTTCGGTGTACGAAAGTCCAGAAATTCTGTCAGGAAGATACGCCTTTACAAACGCTGTCTTTTCTGAATTTATCGAAAAAGTCTTTACGGTCATGGTAAAACCTCCACTTAAAATATACTATTCCTAGTATATCATTTTTTCCCGAATAAATCAAGGGGTTTATGGCAAACGAGCGAATTTTTTTAAAATTATTGACATACAGGGCGTTTTCTGTTATAATAAGAGTAATTGCGTTGTCGATAGGATAACGCTGATGTGCAACTGATTATGAAGTTTATTCAGCCCTGACAGGTATATTGGTGCCTTGTTGTCATCGGGGCGAGATATATCCAGCAAATTTGAAGAGGTATTCACTGTGTCAGATAGATTTAGAAAATTCCGTAAAAGACTTGCCGCCCTTTGCTTATCGGCGGCTTTTGCTGTTGGAACAATCGGCGTTGACGCTTCTGCCGCCGAAAAGAAAACTGCTTCACACAATATTGTACTTCTGCCCGAAAGCGGAAGTTCATACAGCAGATATTTAAGCCGCTATCCCGACGTTCCAAGACCTGAAACGTCCGTGTATGTGGATAATGCGTCATACTCCACCTCGCTTGGCGCAAGCTGTGAGCTTTTATCTCAGTACGAGGGCATTCCCAACACTGTCCACTGGACAACAGGCGGAGCTATCACATTCCCCATAGAGGTGCTGGAAAGCGGTATGTACGACCTTGAATTGGTATACCGCACTTCTTCCAAAGATTCTTCCGAACTCACTGTAAGCGTGCTGATAGACGGCACTCTGCGCTACGACGAAGCAGAACGAGTGTATCTTGATAAATACTGGAAAAACAAAACAGGCAATATCCAGTATGACGCTGAACACAAAAACCAGATTCGTCCAACGCAGGTTGTGTGCGACGAATGGATAACCTACACTCTCCGTGATACAAGCAGTTTCTCGTGCAGACCGCTTTCGTTCTACCTCACTGAGGGTGAGCACTTCATCACGCTTCAGGGTGCAACCTCGGATTTGTACATCGGCACAATCAGCTTTACAAACACCGCCGAGCCGAAGCCCTACTCCGAGATAAAGCCTACCACAGAGCAGATCGAAGGTACTCCTGCACTCAGCAACGGCGAGGCCATCCTTGTGGAAGCGGAAGTGCCCGCCTACACAAACTCCCCCGCACTTCAGCCTACCCGTGAGCCGAACGATTATCTTGCAAGTCCTGCGCACCCGACGAATCTGCGCTTCAACACGATAGGCGGCACGCTCGACAGCGCCGCAAATGTGTGGGACAAGCCCTCACAAAAGGCTGTGTATGAGGTTACCGTGCCTTCCGACGGATATTATTCCATAAATCTGCGCTGTCGCCGCAATTCCACAGAGGGCTTTGCGTCCTACCGCAGAATTACGGTAAACGGTACTGTGCCCTGCAAGGAGCTTGACAGCATACGGATTGACTATTCTCCGAAATGGCAGACAATAAACGTAACCGACGCTGAAGGCGAGCCGATTTACTTCTACCTTGAAAAAGGCGCAAACACAATCGCAATAGAAGCGGTGACAGGCGACAGCGAAGCCATTGCAGACCGCTGCGAGCAGATTGCCAGCCGACTGCATTCCGCTGTTTGTGAAAACAGTGCAACCGTCGACCTGCTCCGTGAAATCACCGCTGAGCTTGACAGCGTGAACGCAGATATCAAAGACAACTACGATGTTAAGCTCTCCGAAATCAGCAGACTTTCCACCGAGCTTAAAGCCGTTGTAAAATCCGCAGAGAAAAACCCTGATAGCCTGTCTATGCTTCTCAGTGCTGAGCAGTCAAAGGTAAGCGAAAGCGTTACTCAGCTTGTTTCGGAAATCCGCAGTCTGCATTATCAGCCGCTTGAGCTGGATTACTTTGAAATCAAGACCGCTCACGAGGAATACCGCCGCACGGGCTTTAACATCTTCAAGGCGATAGTATTCGCATTCCGTTCGTTTATCGGCTCTTTCTCTGACAGCGACAACCCGCTCAGCGGCGTTGACAAGGACAGAATTATGGACGTGTGGGTGTGCCTTGACAAAAAGCAGACCGAAATCGTGAGAAACATCGTAAACAAGCAGTATAACCCCACACACGATGTAAAAATCAACATCAAATCGGATAACGACGCACTTTACGACGCTGTTATCTCAGGAAAAGGCCCTGAAATCGCCTTGTATGCAGACGCAGACTTAATCTGCACGCTTTGGGAGCGTGGGGCTACGGTAAACATTCACGAA
>JAZQBH010000031.1:0-2514 GCA_045545655.1 Oscillospiraceae bacterium | reverse complement strand
TTTTCAGAAGTGGGCGATAAGGTGCTTTTTATCAATGACGGATTTGTTATTGATGAAGTTGACATCAAATCGAATATCATTCTGATTCCTACTGTTGAGTCACTTGACGTATTAATGAAAAAGCTTGGTGTGTGCTGATGGGAAATATTACTATTGGAATAGGTGATTTGAAGGTTTGCAAATCACCTGACGTTTTAGTTACCTACGCATTAGGCTCGTGCGTGGGTGTATGTCTGCTTGATGATAAAACCCGTATCGCAGGATTATCGCATATTATGCTGCCTGAAAGCAGTGCTACAAGTGATGTCAGTTCTCCGCTCAGATATGCAAATCTTGCGTTACCCGAGCTTGTCAGGAAGATGGAGCTTATGGGTGCAAACAAATCAAGACTTACTGCAAAAATAGCAGGCGGAGCTACTATGTTCACCATATCCAGTGATAAATTCAATATTGGTGAGCGTAATGTTGAGGCGGTGAAAAAGTTCCTCAGAGAAAATCGCATTCCTATTCTTGCCGAGGATACAGGGGCGGATTATGGAAGAACACAGTTTTTCTACCCCGAAACAGGCGTAATGGAAATCAGGGCAGCAGCAAAGGGCACAAGAACATTCTGATTGCGCAAAGTTTACTCTGATAAAAAGAAATTAAAGCCATTTTGTGTTTATGCAAAGTGGCTTTGTGTTATTTGCGGCATTGACAATTTATGATATATTTGTTATAATCAACTTAGTAATAAATAAGAAATTTTTCGGAGGATTTATTATGGATTATGTGAAGGTTGTAGAACGATTTAAAAAAGTATTTAAGGGAAACGGTGCAATGGAAGAGAGCGATTATCCATATTTTGTACCTGCTGATAAGGAACAACTTACATATCTGACAGATTTATATGGAACATTTAATTATTGTACACAGATTTACTTGGATAATGAATTAGAAACCCTAAAGGATTATAAAGTACCACATGTGGTTGTTGATTTCTATGCACAATATGAGCCAAAGGATATTCCTATGACGAATGCAGGAATATACTTGTTGGATTTGGAAGCTATAAAGAATGAAAATTCTTCTGATGCTGGTGGTGGAGTTCTATTAAAGTATGGTTTAATAACAATAGCAACAACTATCGGAGGCGACCTTGTTTGTATAGATTTAAATGAAATGAAAGATAATGACCCCAAGGTAGTGATTATTGAACACTGGTGTTGTTGTAGTGTAGATTCAGTTAATAATTATGCAGATGTACAAGAAATAGAGCATTTAATTTCCGAAAGTTTTAGTGAGTTTTTGTGGAAACTATCAGGTGATGAGTATGAGGATTTTGAGGATACTTATTTGAATGAATAATTTCAGATTTACAGAAATTTGTCATACCGACCGAACCACAAATAGGAGATTGCACGCCAAAATTTCAGGTTGACGAAGTGACAAATCCCAATTTACCGCTGAGATTTGTGTTATCTATATTCTGATTATCAGGAGAGCTTATGTATAAAGAAATTGAAATAAAGACCAACCTAGATTTGCCCTATAAATTGATTGATATAAGCGAAAACGACGAACAATTTATTTTTTCATTTAAATCCTTCGACCCGAAACAGACTGAATATTCGATTCAGTCTGGCGGAGTAACAGGGGCATTTGAAATTACTTACAGGTGCAAGGGAATAGAAAGTCAGTTTGAATGTGATATTACAGTAGGAAATGTCTTTGATTTCTACCACGATTTGGATTATGCCTACGATATTCAATGCGGAAAGGACACTGCGGCAACTTTAAAGAATTACGGAGATACCCTGAACAGAACCAACCTCTCATTCACTTTTGATAAAAAGGGACATTGTGTAGTTGTAGGGAACTTCAGGAATAAGAATACTCAATATAAAAGCGGCATTACATTCGAACTTCAAATCGACCAGACCTACATTCCTGAGATATTACGCTCGTTTGAACTCTTTTTCGCTGAATTAAGAAGGATACAAGGGCACGGCGTTTTCTATTAAATTTGAATTATATTGAAAAAATCCAGAGATGTTAAAGCTTCTCTGGATTTATTATAATGTTTAAAAGGTTTCAGCCAAGTATAAATTATTTGAAAACATTTTCAAATTCTTCAATACTTTTATAGATTTTACCCTTATATGAGATTTTAGTAAGTTTATCGCAATCATCAAAAATGCCATCGCCGATATTTGAAACGCTGTCTGGTATTACAATTGATTTAAGTCGCTCACAGCTATCAAATGCGAGGTCACCGATATACGTTACAGTGTCGGGGATAATAACCTCTTTCAGGTTCTCACAGCCATAGAAAGTAGAAAATTCAATGGAATTAACTCCTGCAGGGATTTCAATTTTAGTCAGTGAAGTACATCCGTCAAATGCCCCCTTACCAATAGTAGTAACGCTTTCAGGGATTACTATATTTTTTATTGTTTCACAGTCTGAGAAAGCAAAACCACAGATATGAACCACATTATCGGGGATAACAACATTCTTTTCTTTACCCTTATA
>JAZQBH010000030.1:0-2395 GCA_045545655.1 Oscillospiraceae bacterium | reverse complement strand
CATAGCAAGCAGCTTCAGTGCGGCGGTTATGTCGCTCTGTGCGCCGCTGCTCTTGGAGGGAATGTAGCTGAGCCCGCCTGCAGTGAGGTTTACGGTTGGGTTATTCTTGTTTGCATTCAGCAGAGCAATAAGATACAGCAGCATCTGAATGTTCATACCATTCATAGCGTTGCACAGATTGAAATTGTGCACTGAGCTTTTATAGTCAACCGCACGAACGTAAGTTCTTGATTTGCCGTCAGTTTCAACGGTGAGCATATCCACACGGTCAATTCTGCCCGAAATTACAACGCTCAGCCTGTTGTCAAGCTTTATTGTGAGGGGAGAAGTAGTGATATAAGCAGAGGAGTCTGCCGGATTCTGCGGTGTTTCATCTGTTGTGGAGATTTCTTCAGTATACAGCTCTGCGTCGGCAGGCTCAGCGGAAACCGCTCCGTCGTTATCGGGGATATATTTCTTATCCGTATCGCTCAGATTCAGCTCAAAGAACTTCGGACGATAGCCTCTCGCATAGAATTCCATCTGCATTGTGATAAGAACATCAGTAGCAGAGTTTGCGATGTTGTCGAACAAAAATCTTGTTCTTGCGTCCTCAGTGAAGGTGTTGTTGGTTTCTTCGGCGCAGTACTGGGCAAGGTAATCTCTTGCAAGCTTCTGAAGGTCGGCTCTGCGTAATTTACACAGCTTTGTAAGGTCGCCGCTGTATCGGCTGACAATTTTTTCAAGAATAAAGTGAATAGCGTCGCCACGCTTTGAGGGATTGAATGAACGCTGATTTTTCTGCTGTATACCCAGACCGAATTCAGCGAAATAATTAAATCTGCAAGCACACAGCTTTTCCACAGACGTTGCGCCAATCCTTGTAGGGAACAGCAGTTGTGCATACTCATTGTCGATGTTATGCGAAACAAGTTTTTCGTACTCTTCTTCATTGTCAGAGGTGTGTTCGGTGTGTATTTCACGCAGTTTTTCAACGAAATCACTGTAACCGCTGTCGGCGAGGGTGCGTTCAAGCACAGCATTTTCACGGCTTGCGTGGGCTATATTCTGTGCATAACGTGATTTAGCGGCACGTATACTGCGGCAGTAGAACCCGTTACTGTATTCAGCGGCGGATTTTACTGGAATACCGAAAATCCTTGAAATTTCCTCTGTAATTTCAGATTTTTCGAGATAATCGCCCGCCGAATTGCGTTCGGGGCAGGAGATGCACAGGTAATCCGTAGGCAGTGAAAGTGCCTTGTAGGCACGATAAAGCGACAGCGAGAACTGCTCCCTCACAGATTTCAGGCTGAAATCCGTGGAACTGCCGCCGTTAATTCCGTTTATACCGCTGCGGATAAGCTCAGTTTCGTACTGCGAGAAAATACCCGACTGAGCCGCAGGTGTAGGAAAGGTTTCGTAGTCCGCACCGACTATAAACACAGCCTTTATGTTATCCGCACGGGTGCGGTCGATATCTCCGACAAGCACAGTGTCAGCCATCTGAGGCGGCGAGCTGAGGGTAGCGGTAGTGCAAAGCTCACGGAAAAGCTCGGTGTAGTCCGCAAGTGTGATTTTAACGCCCTTCAGCTGCTTGTGCAGAGCCTCGAATATCTCAACCAGCATATTCCACAGACGTGTATACAGCTCGATTTTCTCAGCGGAATTTTCAACGCCCATTGTATCGGCGGTCAGTGCACGCTTAATGCCGATTGTATCCTTGATGAAATAGTATAGTTTTTCAGTAAGCTCAGCGCCGTCCATTCCGCTTTTCGGGATTTCCTTTGAAAACTCCCAGATGGGCATAGCGGTAGTTCTGCGGATTTCTTCTGCGGCAAGCATTTCGTAGTCAGTGTCAGCGTGCTTGTTCGTGAATCTGAACGGCTTTTTGAGGTGTTCAGTTTCCAGAGCCCATTCGTATACATAGCTTTCAAAAGCGTTTATGTCGTAGTCGGAAAGGCCAACACGCTTTTCCTTTTCGCTGTCGTACTTGCTGTAAAAGCCTGTTTTAAGACAACTCAGTACTGTTTCAACCGAGAAGTTTTCCAGTGCATTCAGCGTAGCGAAAATAGTATTGACAAGGGGCTGTTGAATGATAGGCTCACGGTTGTCCATAAAGAAAGGAATGTTGTATTTCTTGAATGTGTTCTCAACAAAACGTGAGTAACTGCCCTGGTCACTGCACAGCACAGCGAAATTATTATATCGCAGACCGTTTTCTTCAACGAGTGAAATTATTTTTGAGCACACAAAATCCAGCTCCTCATATACATCAGAGGCGCTGACAAGCTCTATTGAATTGCCTGACGGTACTTCAGATTTACGGTTTCTGAAAATACACCGTGTAAGCTCAGACAGGGGAGAACCGCTCGGAATACGCTCTGGTATGCCGTCTTTGATGACAGCGGTTGCT
>JAZQBH010000029.1:0-6484 GCA_045545655.1 Oscillospiraceae bacterium | reverse complement strand
TATTCCATTATCGGTCAGGGCAGAGTGTCGGAGATTATCAGCGCAAGGGACACCCAAAGACGTGAAATTTTCGAGGAAGCGGCTGGCGTGTCGCTATTCCTCCGCAAGAAAGCAGACGCTGAAAAGCAGCTTTCTCAGGCAGAAGAAAATATGGTTCGTCAGAGGGATTTAATCCGTGTTGACGAAGAAAGACTGCCCATTCTGAAAAAGCAGTCTGAAAAGGCGGCACTTGCGGCAGAATTGCTTGCACAGAAGAAAACGCTTGAAATTTCCGTGTCGGTTGCACGGCTTAATGAAAAGCGTGGTCAGCTTTCGGAGTTGTCAGACGGCATTCTGAAAAATCAGGGCGAAATGGAAAACTATCAGCGTGATATCCGCAATTCTGAGGAGAAGATTGAAAACCTCTCCGACGAAAAGATGTCTGCACAGGGCAGACTGGAGCGTGTACGCCTGAGTATCCAGTCCGAAAACGAAGAGCTTGCCGAAAAGCGTGCCGCAATTTCCGTTGCAGAAAACGACCTCAGACACAACGAACAGCGCAGAACAGAGCTTGCTGAGCAACTGAAGAATGCTGAACGCAGTGCCGAGGAATTTATAAAGCAGACAACTGAGCTTAACGCTCAGATTGAAGATAAGAAAAAGCAAGCCGAGCAGTGCGAACAGCAGTCTGCGGCGCTTACTAAGGAACTGGAGGAAATCTCCACACGCAGTAATGCCGCTAACGAAAGCTATTCCGCACTTGAATCCGAAATAGCCGCCGCAAGAAACGAAGAGGCTAAGCAGGAGCTTGCCGCATCGCTTGCAAAGCGTGGCGCAGAGGAGTCGGCTCAGCAGCGTGAATCGTTCCTCAAGGACCTGGGCGACAGCCAGAACCGTATCGAGGAGCTGAAAAGCGAGCTTTCATCAGCAAAGAAAACCGCCGCAGAAAACTCCGAGAAGAAGGCGGCGGCTGAAAACAAGCTTGCCGGACTTGAGCGGCTTTCTCAGGGACGTAAAAAACGTCTTGACGAGGCAAAGGCGGCTCTTGACGAGGTTAACGCAGAGCTTTCCGAAAAGCAGCAGCGCCATCGTGTGCTGTCGGATATCGAGCGCAGTAAGGAAGGCTACTTCCGCTCTGTAAAGGACATACTTTCAGCGGGCGAACAGGGCAGAATACGCGGTATCCACGGAATTGTGGCAGATGTAATCACAGTTCCCGAAAAGTATGTTACCGCTATTGAAACAGTGCTTCAGCCTGTTATGCAGAACGTTATCGTTGATAACGAAGACACCGCCGTGCGCTGTATCAGCTTCCTCAAGGAAACAAACGCAGGCCGTGCAACACTGTTGCCGCTTACTTCCATCAAGGGCAGAAGCTTCAACGAGCCACGTCTGTTTGACGAGGACGGCTTTGAGGGAATAGCAGGCTCGCTTGTGGAATGTGCCGATGAGTACGCTGGAATTATCAGCAACCTTCTGGGCACTACCGTAGTCGTGGACGACATCAACACTGCGAAATACATCGGTAAGAAGTATGGATATAAGTTCCGTATTGTAACGCTTGACGGTCAGCTGGTAAATGCTGGCGGTTCGTACACGGGCGGTTCCCGTGTGAGCAAGGGCGGCATTATCTCCCGTAAGCAGGAGCTTGAAACGTTGTACGCAGATGTTTCAAAACTGCGTGAAGCCGCAAAGGCAAAGAATGAGGAATTTGAGCATTGCAGAGCAGAGGTAGGCAAGTATACCATCGAGATTGAGGGTATGACAGACGAAATCCGCAGTCTGCAGAACGAGGATATCAGAATTTCCGCTGAAATTTCAAGAATATCCTCGCTTATCGAAACGCTTGAAGGTCAGGGCGAGGCATCACGTTCAACGCTTGCCGGCTTTGACGCTCAGATTGAACGCCACAACGAGGCATACAAGCTTGCACAGAGCGAAATTTCTGTGCTTGCTGAAAAAATCTCCGTGCTTGAAAAGAAATATGAGGAACAGACAGGCGAAAGAAGTGCCGCTGAAAACTCAATGCGTGGTATTTCCGATAAGATAAAGCAGTTCAATGAGGACAGGCTGAATGTTCTCCACGAGGCAGACCTGCTTGAACAGAGAATAAAGAACCTTGAGGAAAACCGTCAGAATCTTCTCCGCAGCAGCGGCGACTATCAGCGTGCAACCGCCGAGCTTGACGAGGACGACCGCCGTATCCGTGAAAAGATTGAGGCAATAAAGCACGAGCTTGACGACGGCAGCGGCAGAATCAGCGAAAAGAACGAGGAAATCACACAGCTTACACAGCAGATAAGCGAACTGGAACAGCGAATCACCACGCTCCACAAGGATATAAGCGAGGCTAATCAGCACAAGGAGCATTATTCCCGTGAGTTTGCCCGTCTTGACGAGCGTAAGCAGTCCGTTCAGAAGGAGTACGACAAGATAGTATCTCTGCTGTACGACAGCTATGAGCTTACCGTGTCACAGGCGACCGAGCAGGCAGAGGAGCTGGAAAACCTGCTGTTCTCCGAAAACGAGCTTGCTGAGCTTACAAAGCGTATCTCTTCGCTTGGCGTTGTAAATATGGAGTCTATCGAGGAGTACAGAATGGTATTCGAGCGGTATGAATTTCAGTCGGCACAGCTGCGTGATATCGAGGACTCAAAGCGTGAGCTTGAGCGGCTTATCGAGCAGCTTACAACCGATATCAAGAAGCAGTTTCTTGACAGCTTCAACGAAATCAACCGCCACTTCAAGGATATATTCGTGCAGATATTCGGGCCTGGCTCACACGCTGAACTGGAGCTTACCAATCCCGATGACGTGCTGAACAGCGGCATTGAAATAAAAGCCGCTCCGCCGGGAAAGGTTATCAAGAATCTTATTTCACTTTCGGGCGGCGAACAGGCAATGGTTGCGGTTACAATCTACTTTGCGATACTTATGCACCGCCCCACGCCGTTCTGTATGCTTGACGAGGTTGACGCTCCGCTTGACGTGGTAAACGTTGAAAAGTACATAGCTTATGTCAACCGTTTCAGCCGCCGCACACAGCTTATG
The DNA here is from genome assembly GCA_045545655.1 of Oscillospiraceae bacterium. GTDB lineage: Bacteria > Bacillota > Clostridia > Oscillospirales > Ruminococcaceae > CAG-115. The sequence continues at coordinate 3,454 of JAZQBH010000029.1, read as the reverse complement.
ATAATCTCGCACAGACGTGGCACGATTGAGGGCTGTTCGGTGCTGTACGGAGTATTTATGCAGGAAAAGGGCGTTTCCCGTCTTATCCGACAGGAACTTACTGATGATATGGAAGGAATTACTAACTGATGGGTTTATTCGACATATTCAAAAAGAAAAAGAAAACTGAAGAGGACGTTGCTGAAGAAACATCGCAGGTCGCCGAAGTTGCTGAAAACGCCGACGGCGCACAGGCAGACGATGACGTGCGTGAGTACACTCCGCATTCTGAGGAAAACTCCGCACCCGCCGCAAGCGAGGAGGAAAACAGACCCTCGCTGCTTGAACGTCTTGCAGACGCCGCGCCTATCTTCACCGACCACGAAAGCGATATTCAGTTTCAGGAGGAATACGAGGCTCAGCAGAAGGAGCTTGCTTCCTACAAACTGCGTGAGGGTCTGAGAAAGACAAAGGACGGCTTTGTAAGCAAGGTTGAGCAGCTGCTCAATTCCTTCACAAAGATTGACGAGGATTTCTTCGATGAGCTTGAAGAAACGCTTATCCTCTCCGATATCGGTGCGGAAACCAGTATGGAAATCTGCGACAGACTCCGTGCGGAGGTAAAGCGCACAGGCACAACCGAGCCTAGCGAAGTAAAGCAGATGCTTAAAAACATCATCTCCGAGATGCTCAGCGGCGGCAGTGAGCTGAATATCAGCACAAAGCCTTCCGTTATTATGGTAATCGGTGTAAACGGTGCCGGTAAGACTACCACTATCGGCAAGATGGCGGCTAATTTCAAGAACAGCGGCAAAAAGGTAATCGTGGCGGCGGCGGATACATTCCGTGCGGCGGCTATCGACCAGCTTAACATCTGGACAGACCGTGCTGGCGTTGACATCGTAAAGCACACCGAGGGCGCAGACCCCGCCGCAGTTGTGTTTGACGCTATCTCGGCGGCAAAGGCAAGAAACGCTGATATCGTGCTGTGCGACACCGCTGGCCGTCTGCACAACAAGAAAAACCTTATGGAGGAGCTTAAAAAGATTGCGAGAGTAATCTCACGTGAACTCCCCGAGGCTAGCGTTGAAACTCTGCTTGTGCTTGACGCTACCACAGGACAGAATGCCGTAAATCAGGCAAAGCTGTTCAACGAAAGCGCAGACATCACAGGAATTGTGCTTACCAAGCTTGACGGCACAGCAAAGGGCGGAATAATCATTCCGATTAAGAACGAGCTGGGTCTTTCCGTAAAGCTTGTGGGCGTGGGTGAGCAGATTAACGATCTGCAGCCGTTCGACCCTGTGGATTATGTTGAGGCGCTGTTTGAATAAAAACCGCTTAATCCCGTGATTGACAATTTTAAAATCTTGTGATATAATAACCTCATAAATTCGTTTTGATTGCAAAGCGACACATATCTGAAAGGAATTATTATGGAAACACAACTGAAACCAGGCGACAGTACACCCGACCGAAAGCGGCTGATAATCGCTTCCAACAATGCTGGAAAAATCCGTGAGTTCAGAGAACTGCTCAGTCCCTACGGATTTGAGGTGCTTTCGATGCGTGAGGCTGGCTTTAATGACGAAATCGTTGAAGACGGCGATACATTTGAGGAAAATGCACACATAAAGGCAAAGGCTGTGTTTGACGCAACACATCTTCCTACAATGGCAGATGACAGCGGACTTGAAATTGATTTTCTCAACGGCGCACCCGGCGTGTATTCGGCGAGATATGCTGGCGAGGGCGCTTCCGACAAGGAGCGTTGCAAAAAGGTGCTTGACGAAATGCACGGCGTTCCAAGGGAACTGCGTGACGCAAGGTTTGTATGCTCCATCTACTTCATCTATGATGAGGACGACGAGTATTCCGTAAGCGGCGAGGTGCGTGGTTTTATCGGGGATAAGCCCGTCGGCAAGAACGGCTTTGGCTACGACCCCATTTTTATGATTGACGATGATGAAAGTATGGCAACGATTGCCGATGAAGAAAAGAACAAAATCTCCCATCGTGCCAATGCTTTCAGAGAGCTTTCTGAAATTCTGAAGGAGAAATTTTCGTAAATGCTTACTAGTAAACAAAGAGCAAATCTGCGTTCGATGGCGCAGTCTATGAGCCCGATTTTCTATATCGGAAAGCAGGGCATTTCAGATGAAATTATTCACCAGCTTGAAAATGCGATTAACGCAAGAGAGCTGATTAAACTGGGTGTTCAGGAGAACTGCGACTACACCGCAAGAGAGGCGGCAGACATTATCGCACCTCAGCTTGGGGCGGACGTTGTTGCGGTAATCGGCCGTAAGTTCGTGCTTTTCCGTGTTAGCCGTGATCCCAAGAAAAGGGTGATTGACATTGGCTGAACAGGATAAATCACTTAAAACAGGAATTTTCGGCGGAGCGTTCAATCCTCCGCATAACGGACACGTAAACCTTGTGATGGAGGCGGTAAAGCAGCTTAAGCTCCGCCGACTGATAGTTATTCCCACATTTGAAAGTCCGCATAAGGCAACAAAGCTTGCTCCGTTTGAACAGCGAATGGAAATGGCAAGGCTTGCATTCCCCGAAACGATTGAATACGGCAAGGGAATGACCTGTAAGGTAGAAATCTCCGACATCGAGCGTGAGCTTGGCGGAGTAAGCTACACCATCAATACTATCCGTGAACTTAAAGCAAGGGAAGCCGACAGCCGCTTCTATCTGCTAATCGGCGGAGATATGCTGTTTTCGTTTGATACTTGGTTCAAGTATGAGTCAATCCTCAAGGAAACCGCAGTGTGTGCTGTGGCAAGAGGCGGCGATAGCTACGCAGATATGCTGGAATACGCAAACGAACTGGGCAGAATAAAGGTGCTTTCCACAGATATCGTTGATGTAAGCTCCACACAGGTGCGTCAGGCTGTTGCAGACGGCGGCGATATTTCTTTGCTTGTGCCCGAAAAGGTGCGTTCGTATATCGGGGAAAATGGTCTGTATAAAGCAGACTGAGGTGCGTTATGAGCAGATACGAAGAATTTGATAATTATGAAGAGCTTATAAAGCAGCTTCTTTCCAAAAAGCGGTATAATCACAGTATGTGCGTTGCTGAGGAGTGCTACAAGCTTGCCGAGCGTTACAGTGCAGACAAGAAACGTGCGTATCTCGCAGGACTTCTTCACGATGTTATGAAGGAAGAACATTCCGAAAAACAGCGGCAGTACACCATAGACAGCGGCTTATCCCCCGACCCTGCGGAGATTGCAACAAAATCACTGTGGCACGCCGTAGCGGGCGCATATTACGTCCGTGAGGAGCTTGGGATAACCGACAGCGAGGTAATCAGGGCAATCCGTTATCACACGGTTGGCTGTGCAGGAATGACCCTGCTTGAAAAGATTGTCTATCTCGGCGATATGATTTCCGAGGACAGGGACTACAAGGACGTTGACAAAATGAGGGAATACTGCTACAAGGATATTGACTTGGCAATGTC
>JAZQBH010000028.1:0-3696 GCA_045545655.1 Oscillospiraceae bacterium | reverse complement strand
ACTTTTTGCCAAAGTATAGAAATATTTGTTAAAAGCATAACGAACTTTTTAAAAAATCTGATTTATTGTATATTTTTTTCTGAAAAAAATGTAATGTATTATTATAAGAAAGAATTATGTTCTGAAAAATTTTTTAAATTTCTTTTAAAAAACCTATTGACAAAACTGTTATAGTGTTGTATAATACAGTCATAACAGCAATAACAGTGATAACAGTTATAACAGCGAGGTGATAAATTGAATTTATTCATAGACAACAAAAGCGGTGAGCCGATTTACAATCAGATTTACCAGCAGATAAAAGAACAGATTGTAAACGGAGTAATCGCTGAAAACGAGGCTCTGCCCTCTATCCGTGGGCTTGCAAAGGATCTGCGGATAAGCTTTCTCACCACGAAGCACGCTTACGATGAGCTTGAAAAGGAAGGCTTTATCTACACAGTGCAAGGCAAAGGCTGTTATGTTGCACCAAGAAACAGCGAGCTTGTCCGTGAGGAAAACCTCAAGAAAATCGAATCTCACATTGAGGAAATTGCGGCTCTTGCGGCATACAGCGGCATTACAAAATCAGAAATTATAGAAATGATAAACTACACTATGGAGGAACAGAAATGAACAACGCACTTGAAATCAGAAATCTTACGAAATCCTTTCCGGGATTTACACTTAGCGACCTCAGCCTTGAACTTCCCAGCGGCTGTGTAATGGGTCTTATCGGCGAAAACGGTGCAGGTAAAAGCACCACAATAAAGCTTATTCTTGATATACTCCATAAGGACGAAGGCACTATCACTATCCTCGGACGTGACAACACTGATAACATCAAGCTTACCAAGCAGGACGTCGGCGTGGTAATGGACGAAATGGGCATTCCCGAATGTTTCAATGCAGTTCAGATTGGCAAAATAATGAAGAACACCTTCACCAACTGGGACGGCGAAGAATACAAAAATCTTCTGAAAAAGATGTCAGTCCCCACAGACAAGATGTTCAAGGACTTTTCTCGTGGTATGAAAATGAAGCTTGGCATTGCGGTTGCATTGTCCCACAAGGCAAAGCTGCTGCTTCTCGATGAGGCCACATCAGGTCTTGTCCCCGTTGTCCGTGACGAGGTAATTGATATGCTTATCGACTTCACCCGTGATGACGGTAACTCCATTCTGATTTCCTCACACATTGTCAGCGACCTTGAAAAGCTGTGCGACTACATAGCTTTCCTTCACAAAGGCAAGCTGATGCTTTGCGAGGAAAAGGACGAACTGCTGTCACAGTACGGAATACTGCAGTGCACCGCAGGACAGCTCTCTGAGCTTTCTGCCGACGCTGTTATGCACAAGAAGGTTACCCCATACGGTGCACAGGCGCTTGTACTCCGTGACAAAGTTCCGCCGACAATGAGTATAACACCCATCAATATTGAAGAATTGTTTTTGTATATGGTTAAGGAGGCTGTATGATGAAAGGTATTTTATTAAAAGACTGGTATATGATTACTAATTACTGCAAAACTTACGTGCTTATTGCAGTGGCATTCTTTGCAATGTCGTTCTTCTCAGATAATATAAATCTGGTTTTCATTACTTATCCGTGTATTATGTGCGGTATGATTCCGATTACAATCTATTCTCATGACGAAAAATGCAACTGGTGCAGATACAGCTCGGTTCTCCCCTATTCTGCGGCTGAAATAGTATCATCCAAATACCTGTATGGTATCTTCTGCCCCGTTATTATGAGTGTATTTTCAGCACTTGTAATGGTAGTCAATATGAATATGAAGGGCGGTTTTCAGGCTGATCTGTTCGTTTCGTTGATTGGAGTAGCTATAGCTCTCCCCCTCTTGTTTACAACCATTATGATGCCGTTGACTATAAAGCTTGGTATGGAAAAAGCAAGACTTGTTTACTACGCATTTATGATTGTACTCTGCGGAGGAACATTTGCAATTACTTCTGCAAATGATACAGCAGCTGAAACTCAGATCAACTTCCCCCTTATCGCAGGAATAATGCTTATTGCTGCAATTGCCGCTTATGTTATTTCGTGGGCGCTGTCAGTTCAGATTTACAAGAAACAGAACTTCTGATAATAAAACCAAAAGGGATATCGTCTGATATCCCTTTTATTATTGTAAGATTTACCTGTTAAGCTACTTTCAGACAGCCTTTTCAACAAACTGTGAATGTGAAAGCATACGCTCTATCTCTTCACTGGGACAAGGCTTGCTGTAATAGTAACCCTGTGCAAGGTCACAGCCGATTTCAGTAAGCAGTCTTGACTGCTCAATGTTTTCAACGCCCTCTGCGAGAACTACCATTTTCAGTGCCTTACCCATCGCAACAATTGCACCTGCAATACGTCGGGAGGCGTCATTCTCGTTTACATCACACACAAGACTGCGGTCAATCTTAAGCACGTCAAATGGAATAGCCTTAAGTGACGCAAGCGAGGAATATCCCGTGCCGAAGTCGTCCATCGAAATGCTGACTCCCAGCTTATGGATTTTGTCCAGAATACCAACTGTTCTTTCAACATCGGTCATTGCCATTGTTTCAGTTACTTCAATTTCAAGCCACTGCGGGTCAAGTCCTGTTTCTTCAAGCGCCTTGCTTACGCTTGCATAAACATCAGTACGCTGAAACTGAATCTGTGACATATTCACAGAAATCTTTACGGCAGGAAGTCCCTTATCCTGCCATATCTTCGCCTGTCTGCAAGCGGTAAGCAAAGTCCATTCATCAATTTTTGTAATAATTCCGAACTGCTCTGCTAACGGAATAAAGTCACACGGCGGAACAAACCCCTTTACAGGGTGATGCCAACGGATAAGAGCCTCAACACCAAGAATTTCATTTGTTTTGAATGAAACCTTCGGCTGATAGTAAAGCTCAAACTCGCCCTTTTCAAGTGCCTCAAGCATTTCTGAACGAAGCAATTCGTTTTCAATCATACGGCTTTCCATATCAGCCGTAAACTCCGAAACCTTCACATTGTCACGAAGCATAAGCAAACCAAGGTTCGCCTTGTTATACAGAGTATAAATATCATCCTTGCCATCGAACGCACAATATCCCACACGGAACTTTATGCCATCATCAGAGCGTGGTATCGTAACGTGGCTGGACATAATGTTTTCAAACTTCTCTATGATACTATCAACAGTATTCGACTGAAGTTTTATAAGTACAGCAAAATCGTCAGTGTTGACTCTGCCTGTTGCTCCTCCATTTCCAATCTCGCTCGACGCAACAGCAAAAGCATTTATAACCTTGTCGCCAAAGTCGTGACCATACATAGTGTTTATCATACCCAGACGTTCTACATCAAATATGAACAGCACATAATTATCAGATGCCGAAGCCTTTGAAATAATATCAGCGCCCTTTCTCATAAACCCTTCCCTGTTTAGAAGACCGGTCATATCATCATAATTAGCACTTTCAGCTGCAATCTTCTTCATATAGCGAATAACGAAAACAGCTAAAATCAAACCAATCAACATTAAGGCAACATCTATCCAGAGTATGACAAATGCAATTTTATCCATCAGAAAATGCTCCTTTCGGCAACATTTCTCCCAATTTTTTGTGCAATCCGACAATGAAACGGATTACATTTTATATATTTTATTTATTATAACATATTTTTAATGAAACTTCAATAGCAAAATTCAAAATTAAATGTTTTTTTCGTTGT
>JAZQBH010000027.1:0-23623 GCA_045545655.1 Oscillospiraceae bacterium | reverse complement strand
CTGATGTCTTCAATATTTGTTGTGCTGTTGGCTTTGATAATAATAATACTTTTTACAAGCACAAGCAGTAGTATTGAGGATACGGATTTGTATCCTGTTTATAAGCAGGTTTATTTAGACAAGGAAGTTACAGAAGAATTGTTAAGAGATTATGTTCTCGGTGAAATGGCTGAGTCTGCAATTCATAGTGAATTTAAAAATGCCGCTGATTTTACAGATTTTGCTATTTTTTCCTCAGAAGAAAAATCAAGCGGAAATTACTATGTATATACCTGGGTTCTGGAACTGACTTATTCATTTGATACAGGTGTTTTGTCAAGAGAAAGCGGTGCATCTTATCCCTGCAGATTTGAATTGATAAGAGAGAATGATACATTTAAAATTGTTGATGTTAATGTTCCTCGTGATGGAAGCTATTATGCTGAAGATATAAACAAGCTTTTTCCGGCATACGTAAGAGAAAGGATAAATAGTGTTTATAGCGACGGAACTTTATCTGAACTTGATGACAATATTCTGAATGAAGCCAAAGATTATTTTAATATAAGATAATCTTTTTAAGGCGTTGAGCGCCCGACAGTTGTGTCTGACTGATAAAAACACGGCATTTCTCGCTTTGTGTCGTGGTTTTTATCAGGCGGCAGTGGTATAATTCAAGTGAAAGGAGGGTCTGTATGGACCAGAAGAAAACCGGTCTGTTTTTAAAAGAACTGCGAAAGGAAAAAGGGCTTACTCAGGAACAGTTGTCCGCACAGCTTAATGTTTCCAGCCGGAGTGTATCAAGATGGGAAACAGGGACTAATCTTCCCGATATAAGTCTTTTGGTTGAACTTGCAGATTTCTACAACGTTGACATTAAAGAAATTATTGATGGTGAAAGGAAAAGCGAGATTATGAATGAAAACACAAGAGAAACACTGGAAAAGGTGGCAGAGTACACCAAGCAAGACAAAAAACTGGAAAAACAGAAAATGCGCAGGATAATAGGCTGTATTCTGATAGGATTCGGGGCTTTTCTGGCGATTTCCGCATTGGCAATTTTCCCGCGTGACAGTAGTTGGGGGTCAATCTATTCCGTTTTCGGTGCGTTGATAGTTTCAGCGGGAGTATTCCAGCTTTTCGGCAAAATCAGAAATAAGATATTATGCTCGGTTGCGTGCTTTGTGGTAATGTATGCACTGTTGGTTTTCACGGATTTTCTTGGAGTGCTGGCAGGAAATCAGGTTCCGAGATTTGCTTATGTAAAAGAATGGAGAGATGACAGCATTACTTATAGGGCTACCTTCTACTCGGTTGTGTGGCATCAGCCCGACACGGAAAATGAATATATCGAAATAATACAGTAATAATTGCAAACTTGAATTTAACAAATTTTTTTAAAATTCGGAGGTTTCATAAAGTGAACATAAAGAAAATTGTAATAGCTGTTGCAATAGTTATTACATTAGTTTTGGGGTTTTTGTTATGCAAACAAATTTTCGTTGGTGAATATAAACCTGCTGATGATGAAATAGCATTGCATGTTCAAATGAATACAAATGAAGATATTGGATTATTGGTTTTTGATTATTATGCAGATGATGTAGAATTAAGTGGAGGTATCTCAAATGCAGATAGGTCGTTAATCAAGAAGAATGATTCTGATATCGTAATAGTATGGAATAAGCAGGACTTAAAAACTTCTTATAATGATATAGAATTGAAAATAAATTTCCGAATTATTACTGAATATGTGGAGCCTAATTATGAGAATATTTACCCAGAGAATATAACACAATATATAGATACACCTATTTCGTGGAAAGCGAACTTTGGCGAAGAATACTTTATTACAATTACTGGTGATAAAGCAAATGGGTATAAAGCTGTATTAAATGATAGATTTACAATCTAAGTGCAACTCATTGACAAAACCGAAAGCGTGGTATATAATAAAGGTGTACTTGTGTGCGTGTATGTAATAATAATTTCACCATAACCCGTTAAGGAGGGTCAGAAGTTGGCTAATAACGACGAAGAAAAACAGCGTGAGCGGCTTGAACTGCTCAAGATGAAACAGGGCTTAATCGAGGAAAGCGAGCTTATCCCCGAGGCTGTTGAGGACGAGCCCGCTCCCGAAATGAACGCCTTTCAGAAGGTGCAGAACTTCTTCTATTACTACAAGTGGACGCTTGTTATCGTTGCCGCCGCTTTAATAGTGGTCGGCTTTCTGGTAGGGCAGACCATCTTCCGTGAAAAGCCCGATATAGAAGTGCTTGTTATCGGCACGGACTACGAAACCGACATAATCGGCTATTCCGCACAGATTGAACAGGCAATCGAGAAGTATTGCCCCGATGTAAACGGCAACGGAAAAATCCACGCCGCCGTTATCACCATAGACCTTGCCGCCGCTGAAACGAGCGGACAGTACTACATCACGCAGATGCAGATGTTCGACCGTGAGCTTACGGGCAGTGCGTGCATTGTTATCTCCACGGCTGATTTTCTCAGCTATATGACAGGCGAGGTAGGGGCGAGTGCAGATGTGTTCGCTGACTTGGCAGACCCTTCCGCAGACAGCCCGCAGTATTCCGTTGCGGTGAAGGATACTTCGCTTTCCGAGCCGCTTTCGGGCATTGCTGATAAGGCTCACGTTTATTTGCTCACCAAAGGCAGAGGCGGCGAGGTTGTCGCCCCTGCGGTTGAAACAATGAACGCATTGACGGGAAGAACCATAACCGTTGACATTCCCGAAAATGTTGTTTTCTGATGTCGGATACGCTTTAATCAATTTAATCGATACCCTTTGGCTCACAGCTTATCGGGGAGTGGCAGTTCTTGCCGCTCCCCGTTTTTATGTCACAGGGAATATATTCGGGCTTGGGGCGGCGGTTCATAGATACCTCTTGAGGTTGTCACAGAACTGCTGTTCACGGCGCAGCAGCTTTTCGGTGTCAGCACGGACAGACTGCTCTGCGCAGTGCGAGCGGTTAAGCGTGTGCTGCATATCCTCAATGCCCATTGTAGTGCCACGATACATAATCTTTGCGATATTTCCGCTGCGTGAGTTGGCGGCGGTTTTCATTGCAATGCCCATTTTCGCCATTGTTCTTGCGTAGGACGAGGGCTGTTTAACAGGAACGCCCATCTTTACAAGCTGCTGACGTGCCTTGCCAGCAACGGAGCGGTAACGCTGCTTTTCGGCGGCAATCTCACGGAACAGACGTGTATCCTTGCAGTGCTTAAGCACATCGTTACTACATTCGTAAGCCATCTGAGCGTTGCGGTAAACGCTGTTGAGTATCTCGCCGCTTTGCCGTGTTCTGAAATCAGACATAGTTCGTTCTCCTTACTGTGAAAAAATTCTTTTACGATAGTATCTGTCACAGAGAACGCTTTTAAACCAACAGGAAGAAAATTCTTGTTGTTAAAATACACAAATGTGTAAATGATTTTTTGGTAAAATACCACTTGATTTTTTCTGAAAATGGTGTATAATATAATATATTAGCACTCTCTTACTGAGAGTGCTAAAAGACAAATGATAAAGCACCATCTGTGTTGTCACAAGCCTGTCAGCAGGCACCAGCCTAGCTGACAAACTTGTTCCTAGCATCTGGCACTTTCTCATTTGCCTTTTCCCTCGCTTCTGGTATAACTGTTTAATCGAGGAGCGACAAACCACAACAGCAAATTTACAGAAAAGGTGAAAAATTATGAGTACAACAAAAGAATTCAAAGCCGAGTCCAAGCGTTTGCTTGAAATGATGATTAACTCCATCTACACGCACAAGGAGATATTCCTCAGAGAGCTTATCTCCAACGCCTCTGACGCTATGGACAAGCTGTATTTCAAAACTATGGGCGACGGCTCTGCGGAGGCGATTTCTCGCTCGGATATGGCTATCACCCTCACGCTTGACAAGGACGGCCGCCGTCTTACCATCGCCGACAACGGTATCGGTATGACCGAGGAAGAGCTTGAAAAGAACCTCGGCACAATCGCACAGAGCGGCTCGTATGCGTTCAAGAAGGAGCACGCAGACATTCTCCGTGATAATGTCGACGGCGAAGTCCCCGAAGTCCCCGAAATTGACGAAACTGGTGAAAACACCGAGGACAACGCAGACCTCGACAACACCGCTGAAAAAGAGGGCAAGGTTGACATAATCGGTCAGTTCGGTGTTGGTTTCTACTCTGCGTTTATGGTTGCGAAGAAGGTAACCGTAATCACAAAGGCTTACGGCAGTGACAGTGCGTTTATGTGGGAGAGCGAGGGCGTAGACGGCTACACCATTTCACCTGCTGACAAGGACGGCCACGGCTCGGTTATTATCCTTGATTTCAAGGAGAACACCGCCGAGGAGAATTACGACGAATTCCTCACACCCTACAAAATCAAGGAGCTTATCAAGAAGTACTCCGACTATATCCGCTACCCCATTAAAATGGATATTGAACACGAGAAACTCAAAGAGGGCACAGGCACAGACGGTAAAGACCCCGAATACGAAAAGGAAATGGTAACCGAAACTCTCAACTCTATGGTGCCTGTATGGAAGAAGGCAAAGAGCGAGCTTTCCGAAGATGATTACAACAACTTCTACCGTGAGAAGTTCTTCGATTACAACGCCCCCCTTACACATATCCACACCAAGACAGAGGGTACTGCAACCTACACTGCACTGATGTACATTCCCTCGTCCGCACCGTATGACTACTACTCCAAGAGCTACGAAAAGGGCTTGCAGCTGTATTCAAGCGGCGTGCTGATTATGGATAAGTGTGCAGACCTGCTCCCCGATTATTTCAGCTTTGTACGTGGATTGGTTGACAGCGAGGATTTGTCGCTTAATATTTCCCGTGAAATGCTTCAGCACGACCGTCAGCTGAAGGTAATCGCAAAGAGCGTGGAGAAGTCCATAAAGAACGCACTCAAACGTATGCTCAAAAACGAGCGTGAACAGTACGAAAAGTTCTTCAAGACCTTTGGCGTGCAGATAAAATACGGCATCTACGAAAGCTACGGAATGAACAAGGCTGAGCTTCAGGATTTGCTGGTGTTCCAGACATCAAACGGCGGCGTTACTACCCTTGAGGAGTACAAGTCACGTATGAAGGAAGAACAGCAGTATATCTACTTTGCAAGCGGTTCTTCCGTGTCACGTATTGAAAGTCTGCCGCAGACCGAGCTTGTGCGTGACAAGGGCTTTGAGATACTCTACCTTACTGAACACGTTGACGAATTCTGCCTGCAGATGATGCACGACTACGACGGCAAGGAGTACAAGTCCGTTTCCGCCGACGACCTCGGACTTGAAACCGACGCTGAAAAGGAAGAAATCAAAAAGGCACAGGATGACAACCAGCCGTTGTTTGACCTTATGACCGAAAAGTTGTCGGGTAAGGTAAAGGCGGTAAAGCTGTCTGCAAGACTTAAAAATCACCCCGTATGTATCACAAGCGAGGGTGTGCTCTCTGTGGAAATGGAGAAAGTCCTCTCCGCAATGCCTAACGCTGAGGGCGCAAAGGCTGTAAAGGTTCTGGAGATTAACCCCTCTCACGCAATTTTCGCAAAGCTGAAGTCCCTCTACGAAACCGACAAGGATAAAATGGCGGACTACGCCGACTTGCTGTATCAGCAGGCACTGCTCATTGAGGGTATAGCAATTGAAAACCCCGTGGAATTTACAAATAAGATGTGCGAAATTATGGCTTTATAATTTCATACTGATAGACGAACCCCCGAACGAAAGTTCGGGGGTATTGCTATATACAACTAGTAGTTGTAATAAAAACTTTAGGTTGTTAAATAAGAGGTTGTAAAACCAAATTGTGTAACGCGATTTATCGCCCAAAACAAAAACCACCCCGTTTACACGGGGCGGTTGTACTAATCAAATTAGTCAGCAGCGTAAGGAATGAGTGCAAGCTGTCTTGCTCTCTTGATAGCTGTTGTAAGCTCTCTCTGGTGGAAAGCGCAGCAGCCTGTTACTCTGCGGGGAAGGATCTTAGAACGCTCAGTCATAAACTTCTTGAGCTTTGCAATATCCTTGTAATCAATGAATTCAGCTCTATCTGCGCAGAACTGGCACACTTTTCTGCGTGTGCGCTTTACGGGATGAGCGGAACGTTCCATCTTTTCAGCCATGGTATCTTACCTCCTGTATTATTTTCGTTGATTAAGTTTTGCGGATTACCTCAGTTTATCAGAACGGGTAGTTGTCGTCGCTTGCTCCGCCGAAATCAGCGGGTGCGCTCGGTGCGGCAGGTGCGCTTGTCTGCTGTGGTGCAGACTGCGGCTGTGTGCCGTAATTGTTCTGCTGGTATCCGCCTGCATAGTTGTTATTTGCGTAGGAGTTCTGTCCGCCCTGATAGCCGCCTTGCTGGTAGCCGTAATCAGCGCCCTGATAGCCGCCCTGACCCATCTGACCGCCCTGTCCTCCGTTGGCCTTTTCGCCTGTAAAGGAAATCTGGTCTGCAACTACGCTTGTTCCGTAAACGGTGTTGCCGTTCTTGTCAGTGTAGTTGTCGTTGTGCAGCTCGCCTTCTACGAGAATCATACTGCCCTTACGGAAATAGCGCACTACGAAATCCGCAGTTGCTCTCCACGCGGTAATTCTGAAAAAGTCAGTTTTTCTTTCCTCGCCCTTTGACTGAAAACGTCTGTCAACTGCGATGGAAAACTGGCATACATTAACGCCGCTGGGGGTAGTTCTGATTTCAAGGTCGTGGGTAATTCTTCCCATCAGTATTACTTTGTTAAAGGACATAAACTTACCTCCTCACAAATACGTCTTACTCGTAAAGATTACTTTGCGAGCATTACTGCTGAACGCAGCACGCCGTCGGTAATGTTGATTACACGCTCGAACTCTGCAGGGAAATCGGGCTTGGACTCGAAATTGTAGAGTACGTAGTAGCCCTCGCCTTCGTAATTGATTTCGTAAGCGAGCTTCTTCTTGCCCCACTCATCAACGTTGGTAAGCGTACCGTTAGCCTTAATGAGGTCAGAGAACTTCTCAACAAGAGCCTTGATCTGCTCCTCGTCCTTCTTTACGGAGAACACGAGCACTGCCTCATACTTTTCGCTAAGCTTTGCCATTATAAAAGCACCTCCTTATGGATATATATCCTGCACCTTGCGTACAGGAAAGGGGTAAATCACCGCCCAACCCACCGCCGGACGACAATTAACTTTATAAGTATACCACACTTTTTCTGCATTGTCAAGAGGTTTTTGCAAATTATTCCCTGAAATCCGCAGATTTTTTCATATCGGACAAAACACAGTAATACACCTATTATAATAGAATATATATAATATAGCTGACATCTGTGGCGGTGCGACTGCTTATTTTCTGAATGTCAGCAATGTCGGTTCAGCGTTGTTGTACTTTAATTTAGTAAAAATGCACATAACGGTTTAAAAAATTTCTACATACAAAAGCATATAATTTCAAAAAACTTTCACAATTCTCTTGAAATCAAAAGGCATTTGTGATATAATTATTCTAGCAATACTGTGATTTATGGGATAGTTGTGCCCAATTTCAAGTTACTGCACAATATATGGGGGTGGCCGTGAAAACGCTGAAAACGTTTGCATAAAATCACTGCCGCTGAATAAGAATGGAGGATTTTTAGTGACACAATTCTCTTATGTAGCAACCGACGCCAACGGTAGATCCGTTAAAGGCAAGGAGTTTGCAGAAGATGTAAAGGAATTGCAGGCGCACCTTAAGGACCGGAAGCTTTATCTTACAAGCTATCGTGCTTTGGGTGAGGGCGGCGGCGACGTTAAGTACAAGTTCAAGGTAAAGGAAGTATCCTTTATCAGCCGTCAGCTGGCTTCTATGACGAGTGCGGGTCTTTCGCTGGTGCGTGCCCTGCATATTCTTCAGGACCAGCAGGAAAACAAGAAGGCGAAGGCTGTTCTTCTCGACATCTACGAGGAAGTACAGAAAGGTAAGTCCTTTGCGGACGTTCTCAAGCAGAAGCCGGGTGTGTTCCCTGAAATGTTCGTTGCGATGGTTGCAGCGGGTGAAGCTTCGGGTACACTTGACCAGATGTTCACACGTCTGTCGGACCACTTCGCTAACTCCAACAAGACAGCCAACAAGGTAAAATCGGCGATGGTTTACCCGATTATCCTGCTTGTTCTGTTGGTTGCGGTAATTATATTGCTGTTTGCGGCTATTCTGCCGAAGTTCGGTGCAATGATGGCGGAAGAGGATATGTCGGCGCTTTCAAGAGCGTTGATGGCGTTCTCGGATTCGCTTATCAACTACTGGTATGTGTACATTATAGTTGTTGTGGCTGTTATTTTCGGCTTTATGATTATCCTGAAGACACCCCAGACACGTCTGCGCTGGGACGAACTGATACTCAAGCTGCCTAAGATCGGCAAGCTTGTCGCTACTATGTACACAGGTACATTCGCAAGAAATATGGCTAACCTCTTCGGTGCAGGTCTTCAGATGGTTGACTGTATTGAAAAATCCATAAGCGTAGTAAACAACTCTTACGTAAAGGCAAGATTCAAGGACGTTGTTGCCGATATCAAGCTTGGTGAGAGTATGTCAAAGGCAATTGAAAAGACAGGTATTTTTGAAGGTATGTTCACTTCGATTATATATGTCGGTGAAGAGTCAGGTACGCTGGATACAATTCTCAGCAAGGCCGCTGACTACTACGATGAAGAAGCAGACTCTGCAGTAGGAAAACTGGTTGGTATGATGGAGCCTATGATGATTATTATTATGGGTATCGCAATCGGTGTGTTCCTTGCAGGTATGTTCCCGATGCTCTACGGCAGCATGGGCGTTTCCTAATCGCACCCGTTCACACGAAAACAAAAAACAACAAAACAAAAAATCAGGGGTTCAGCCCCTACGCTAATGAGGTGAATATATGCTTTCATTTGATATTACCGACAGACAAATAAAGTTTGTCAGAGGACAGCAGGGCGGAAGTAAGGTTAAAATCTACGACGCCGATATGCGTGAGCTTACAATGGGCATCGTTTCCAATGGTTACATAACCGATGTTCCTATGATAGCCGCAGAACTTAACGACATCATCAAGTCAAAGGGCATCAAGGAGAAGGAAGCAGTGGTTTCCATCACTTCCAGCTCCATCGTTTACAAGGAAATCGTTGTTTCCAAGCCCAAGAATATGAAGAACCCTGCAATCATCGAGGCGATGATTCAGTCTGAGATGGGCGCTTCGAGCGACTACAACATCTCGTTTACTGTTGCAGGTGAGTTTGAAGACGAAGAGCACAACAAGATGCTGCGTGTATACGCAACAGCTTGTCCTCAGCGACTGGTTGATGGTTACGTAAGACTGTTTTCACACGTTGGTCTGCAGCTCAAGCAGGTTACAATCTCCAACAACTCTGTAAGCCGTCTTATCAAGAACACCCCCAAGATTGCTGACAGAATGCCGCTGCTGCTTGTTCAGATTGATAAGAACTTCTTGAACATCAACCTGTACGAAAACAACCAGCTTGCATACTCACGTTTCTCCAACATCTACGCAGGCGACAACTCCGGCGAGGAAGTAAACTACGTTACAGAGGCGCTCAACAAGGATATCGACACAATGATTCAGTTCATTCGTCAGAGAAAATCCACCAAGGCGCTTCAGGAAATCCTGTTCTACGGAGATGTTGACAGCTTCATTGAAGTTTCCAACGCTATTTCTTCGTTCGGCGTTCCGGCAAATATGCTTTCGTGCCCGCCTTCCGTTTCAACAACCGCACAGTTCGACTTTGCGAAGTTCGCAAACGCAGTAGGTGCGCTGTTCCACACAAACAAGGAACTTGAGCATATCAACCTGCTTGAGGCTACTTCCGCTAAGGAATCCAAGGGCACAAGCGGCTTCCTGCTTTCACTGCTGGGCGTTCTTGCAGCGTCTGCGGCTGTTGTCGGCGGCGTTGTGCTGGTGTTCAACTTTATGACAGCAGGAATCAACAAGCAGATTACTGAAATCGACACCAAGATGCAGGATCCTGCTATGAAGGCAGACCTTGAAATAGTAAGCCAGCGTGAATCAATGCTTCAGGGCTTCCAGAACTACAACAACACTGTAAACAATGTTAAGCTGCAGTTCAACTATCAGCCCAAGGTTCAGTCGCTTGTAGTTGACAAGATTCTTGAGCCTACTGACGCAAAGAAGAAGAGCATTCTCAAGGAAACAGAAAAGCTTGAAATTTCCGAGATTACTATCGACGAAATGGAAGTTACTGTAAAGTTCAGAGGTCTTTCTCAGGGCAACCCCACAGACCTTCCTTCAAGATATGCAAACGCTCTTACAAATGACGTTCTCAACCAGTACGGCGACCCCTACTTCCTGAATGTCATCTACACAGGCTTTGAAAAGCTCAACATCAGCGAATACGCAACCTTCGCTCTCCTGTCTGCAGATGACAGAGAGAAGTATGATACATACTTTGAGTTTGAAATGACTATGAACCTTCAGATGGGCAGCGACGAACTGCACACCAATGTTTATGAAGACCTCGACCTGCCGAAACCTGGCGAAGAGGATAAGGAGGCTAAATAATGAAATTAAGTAAGCAGGAGCGCATTGCAGCGCTGATTATTCTGGCGGTTATCGTCCTTGCCCTTGGTGCATTCCTCTTGGTAAAGCCCGCTATCCAGACATGGACCTCAACTGCGGCAACCCTCGTTTCCAAGCAGGCAGAGCTTAAGAAGATGGAAGACAGACGTGCCACAAAGGGCCAGCTCAGAAAAGACATCGAAGCAGCTTACGAAGAGGGTGAGCACCTTGCAGATATGTTCTTCCCCGAGCTTAAGTCCTACGAGTCTGAAGACGCTTTCAGAGAATTCCTCAAGCAGTGTGACTGCAACGTTATCGTAGAGCAGGTTACAGTAGGCGAGCCTTCAACAGCTTCCCTCGGTGCAACCTTCTTCACACCCGAAAACGTTGAATACGCTCTCAAGACTTATGCTACAACAGGTGTTGCACTGTCTGAAGAAGAGCAGATTGTCAAGGCAAGAAACGAAGCACTTATGACTGCACTTGCAGAGTCGCAGACAATCGGTGCAAGCACAATCGAGTTTGCTGTAACAGCAAAGAGCAGAGATACCCTGTTTGATTTCGCTGACGCTGTAAATGACTATATGAAGCAGGAAGCAGACGGCAGAATCAGAAAGGCAATTATGCTCAACGGTCTTACTCTTGAGTACGACGAAGTAAACGAGTACTACGACGCACTTATCGAGGAAAACCTTGAAGAGATGGATATTGAAGGTAAGGCTGCACTTGCTGCCGAAGTTGGCGCAGACGCACCCGTAATCGAAAGAGAGCCTGAGGAAGAGGAAGAGAAGGAGCCTTCACTTGAGGGTTACCTGTTCACTTACGAGGGAACAATGACCATCTTCTCCATCGAGCGTATGCAGGACCCCAAGGCTCAGCTTGACGCTCAGGACGGCAAGTAATAAACTGAACATTCACAATACACTGCGCAAAGACGCCTGCGGGCGGATGTGTGCAGTGTATCGGTGCAAAAATCGACATTTAAATTGTATTGTAATTCTCGGTAAATGGTAGTCGCTGAAAACCGCCGAGAAGGAGGCTTTCAGCGATTATACAGGAAAGGGAGGAGATTATGAGGCATACACTAAGAAAATACCTCAGCAACCGCGGTTCAGCGTTGTTTATGGTATTGAGCACGATGACTGCTCTGTTGATATCGTGTACAGCTATGTACTTTTCAGTAGTATCGTCACGTTCAACACAGTATGCAATTTTCTATCAGCAGCAGTCATACCAGTCTGCAACATCACTTGCTGACGCTGTTATGGCAAGTATTGTTTCAGGCTCAGGCGGCTTTGAAGACATCGGTAAAAAGCTTTTTGCAGAATCGTTCAAAGTCGGCGATAAAATCACTACCGGTTCAAACGGTTATAAGGCTTTTGCTGCCGACGGCAGTGGTAATGAGGAAGACGACCAGGTCGGCGCTTATATGCTCGAGGCCGTAAGACTTCCTGACGAAACCCGTGCAGACGGCAAGACACAGAGAATGTTTGATATCATCATCACTACCTCTGTTAATGGTAAAAAGGAAGTTTACCACAACATCTTCAGTGCGCAGGAGCTCACTCAGAACATCATATCAGGTCCTAACAGAATCTTCGCGGCAACAGGATATGCCCCCAACGACGTATTCGTTGAGCATATGTCTGTTTCGTCTGACCTGTACTTTGACGCTGAGTACACTGTAATTGAAGCATACACGAATGCTGGTGTACGTCTTGAGGGTAATCTTATAACAGGTGGCTCTCTTACAATCAACGAGGACGTTCTGCTTGAGCCTAAGGGCAAGACAGAGTTTCTCATCAGAGATACCTTTATAAACTATGGTGGTACGCCCATCACCTTCAAAGCAACAACAGCTGTTACTGAAGTTGAAAAGAACAAGTCCAGAAGTAACGTTCTTATCGGCGGCGACTGCCACTTTATGGATAATGGTTCAGGTTTCAAAAATGCGAATGTATACATCCTTGGCGACCTTTATGTAAACAAGAGCGGTACTATTGATACCAGCTGCAAGTACTTTGTAGACGGAGATGTAATCTTCAGAGATAACAACCAAATCTCAAACATATATTGCAATGGCTCTATTATCAAGGACAAAGCAGGCATTACTCTCAACGGCACTGCTCCTGGTAAATGGGCTGACGGTGCAACAGGCAAGGCCGGCAACGGTCTGATGACTGTTCAGGAGATGATTGAGTATCTTGATTACGAAACATCGTCAAGTCCTCAGTATAACTGGGATGTCAAGACTGATGGTTTGTATGAAGAAACCCTTAAATTTAACACAACCGACCATCCTTATCCCACATATGTTCTCAGCTATGATGACCCGAAATATAAGACCCAAATTGATGGCGAGGACGTGGTTGGCTGTATAATTAAAGACAGTGTAATGAATATAGGCAATGGCTATAACTTCACACTCGTTATTGATACAGGTGAAGACCCTGAAAACATATTCACGATAGGCCTTCAGGCTAACCGTGTTATGGCGGGTGACACATCAGGTGAAAAAACCGTATTCTGTTGGTATCCAAGAGATTTGACAACAGGTGCAGCAGGATGGAAGCAAACAGGTAACAGCCAGAACTTCCAGGTTCTTGTAATGGGCAGAGGTTCGGTTGTTATTGATGTTCCCAAGGGTGTAACCTACCAGGATGATGACAGATTCCAGTTCAAGCACTACGGCTGGTTTGTTATGAGTGGAGGACAGGAGGAGTTCGTTGGCACTGCTGGCGGAAGTTACACAAAAAAGGCACGCATACAGAATACAAAGTATCTGTATCGTCAGCCGACAGGCAACGATAGCGCATTCTTCAGCCAGTTTGTTCACACAAGCTGTTACGAGGGTGACGGCTGTACGTATGAAGAGTTTGAAAGCCTTGAAGACTGTCCTTATGAGTGCGGCGGCAAGCTGATTGATGTAACCTGTGCTCATCACGGAACTATCGACTCGTACTGCCCGGCCTGCGAACCGCTCAGAGCTGACCATCACGGCAAGTGTGCAAACCGCAAGGATACAAAGGCTATCGACAAGTTCCTTGATAAACCTGAAAATGCAGCAATAAAGACAAAGTTGAAGGATTCAACAGGTAAGGTAATTTACCCTACAACCAATATCTACCTTGTCAGCACGGACGAAAATGCTGATATGCGTTTCTCGTTCAAGGCTAATGCAAATCCTCTTGCTGACCCGTACTCAGACCCGATTATTCAGAACGAGTTCTTTGGATTTGTCTATGCCCCGTATCTTACCTATAAGGCTGCGGGTGACAACAGTGGTGGAGGCATGGTAAAGATGGTCGGCGGTATGACCGTATCAGACTATGTACTTGAAACATCACAGGCAATTATCGCATGCTATCCTGACAAAATGCCGTTAGATCTGATGGACGAGGATTCGAAAAACAATCCCCTCAACTCTATCTCAAACAAGTCATGGAAAATCAACCTGAAAGCACACTGATGAAGGAGGCGGCTTTATTATGTTAAAGAGATTTTATTCAAAAAGAAGCGGCTTCACATTGGTGGAAATCGTTGTCGCTTTCGCAATATTCGCAATTATGTCTTCTATGGTGGCACAGATCCTTGATCTTGCCATCAAGGCAAGACAGTCAAACAACCTGTATGCACAGGAGCTTGCAAGACAGGAACAGATGCTGACCCTTATCCAGAAGGACAGCGCAAACTTTGATTCTACCGGTTCAAAGGGCACTTACAGCATCACAATCGGCTCTGATACCTACACAATGGATTATCAGTCAAAGGCAACCGACCCTACTGCAACCAATCAGGCTGAGGGTATCAACTACTTCCTTTCTCCTGTTGCGTATGATTCAGTTGGTTCGGGCAGCTCTTCTGAGGAGAGCGGCGGACCCACTATCGGCGGTATGTCACAGGCTTCCAGAATGGATACAAGACTTACAGGTACTGAAGGCCTTGGCTACATTCAGGTATACCAGGTGGTAAAGGATACTTATGCTTATCCCGCAGGTCACCCGTTCGAACTTCCTACAGGTCACACAAGATACTTCATTGAAGTGGCTGCGGCAGGTATTGATTATGTCACAAATGCTGACACCCTCAGAGCAGAAAACGTTCCCTACGCACAGTACAGAATGTTCTTCTATCACACCAACGACCTTGATGAAGCGGCAAGTCAGGCTAACGGTCTTGATGTGTATAAACAGGCACAGATTGTAGAAGTTGGTCATATTGATACACCGTTCCATACGATTTCCGGTGGACTTGATGAGTCTATCACCAAGGATGGTTCGGATGTAACTCATACCGATAATGTTAATCCCTATAACGCTATGCAGATGGGCAACAACTGTGTAAGAATAAGCACCCCTTATGTAAATTCAGGCTGGAGCCAGTCTACAAGAGGTGTAAGATTTCAGCTTTCCAAGCCTACAAGATTTTACGTTGAGTTTGTGGGCGACCCTGAGATTACCGTTGCCTCCTTCGGATATAACGGCAAGGCTGATGGCAGTGCTATGATTTATGAGCCCTGTCCTATGTACAAGAGCGAGTATAACGATGACGGCACACCCACTTACGCAGAGCAGGAAGATGGCTCTACATTCGACTGTCTTTACGGCGGATATATGTACACCAAGCGTCCTGAAACAACCACATAATTCTTGCTGACGTATTACAGAGGTGAATGAAATGTTCAAGAGAATAAGACGTAGGCTTCTGAAACGCAACAATGCAGGTTTTACGCTGGTTGAGGTAATAGTAGCAAGCGCACTGCTTGGTGTGCTGCTGCTGGGCGTAATAGGATTTACCCAGCCCGTTCTTGAAAGCGTAAGGGAAAAGGAACAGAATGCACGTGCAGTTATGCTGTGTGAAACCGTTGAGTCATACATAGCACAGAGCACAAGATATGCATACTTTGTCCAGACCTTTTCGAACGTAATACCGGCTGATGTTACATCCACATCTCCGACCGCACTTGCACCGATTGCAACAAAAGCCTATTCACACGATGCTTCAATTGCTGAAAACAGCTATAAGGAAAACTTAGACGGCGCATCGCTTGTAAATATGCTGTATTGTCTTAACAGCGTTGTAGGTACAACGGATTACGAAATCCGCTGTATCGGAATGCGCTGGCTTCCCGACCCGAGAACAGGCGAGAAGAAGCTGATGCTTACAAACGAAGTGGTGGACCAGAAAACCTGCGCACTTGACCTTACAAAGTCAAAGCAAGTTTTCGACCCGTGCTACTATGACGGACTATATCCCGTACTTGAATACAGGGATTACAGCAATCAGTATCAGATAATCGACCCCACAACAGGCGCACTTGCTGACAAGTATGCTGCGGCTGATGTAACAATTGCACCGGGTCTTGATATTACAATGAAGGTATATCTTGACAGTATGTGCTACGCTGCAGCAGACGCTACACGAAATTCTGCACAGTATACATTCTCGGGCACAACCTTTGCGGATTACCGCAACATCGGCAGTGTAAACACAATCAACACTGCCAAGGAATACAAGATTAACCCCTGCGTTGAGGTTCGCACCCTTCAGGATGCCTACACAGCCGACAGCGCAAATGCTTATGTAAATGAAGAGTTCAGCGTATGTTACTATCCTGATACTTACATCTACTACATTGCAAAGAAGGTTAAGCTTGCTACAACACCTGCTACACCTACACCTCCTACTCCTACACCGTAAGAGAAAGGCAGTAGGTTAATCAGCAAAAAGCAGAATAAAAATCGGGGCGACACGCTCTGACGTATCGCCCCGGTTATTAACTGCTCTTTTTTAAAACAGACCTATGTACCAGCCTACAACGGGCACTCCGAAGAACCACGCTGCAACAATTCCGATTGCAAGGAACGGACCGAACACCATTCTGCGTGAATATTTCACCTTGGTGATTTCATCGCCCTTGATGAAGATTTTAAATCCGCCTTCACGTTCGCTGTTGATGTTCTTGCGAAGTTCGCGTGTGAGTGCAGATTTGTCAGGCAGACCGTGCCACACCTTTTCATCGAGGAACTCCCACTCAATGTCGGGCTCGCCCTCGCTGATAGAACCGACGATAATGTCGTCGCTTCCTTCACGGATGTATCCTACATCACGGTCAAGCTGGTTCTGATACCATTCTTTTGCAAGCTCAAGGATTTTTTCAGAAGTTTCCCTTTCGCCCTTGCGGTCACGGACCTTCTTGATGATTCCGTATACAGAGCCTGTAACAATTCCCACAAGCAAAGCAACAAACACACGGTAGCCAAGCAGAAGTGACGCACCAGCCATAAGCTGAAGGTCGCCGCCGCCCATACCGCCGACAAGAACAAGCAGTCCGAACAGGACGATTACAACTCCTGCAGCAATAAGGCGCTCGCTCCACGGTGTAGCCGGGAACAACCAGATTGCCGCAATACCGAGTACACCTATTGTAATGCTGCACCAGTAAGGGATTTCAAAGTGGTCGATATCCACAAACGAAAGAACGATGAGTACGGCGAACAGAATAAAGGAATAAGGCAGCATAAGCACCTTTCCGGACCAGGCGCCGTCACGCCAGTACGCAAACATAAGGTAAGCTCCGCAGTAGAGCACCGCACAGATTGACTCGACAATCATATATCTTGGCGAGATTCTGGATTTGCAGTAGCGGCACTTTCCTCCGAGAAACAGCCAGCTGAAAATCGGGAACATATCATACCACGCAAGCTGGTGTCCGCACGAAAAACAGTGAGATGGTTCAGTTACAATCGACTGCTTCAGCGGAGTTCTGAGAATAACAACGTTCAGAAAGCTGCCGATAACAGAACCAAAAACAAATGCCATCACGGCAAAAAATACCTGAAAACCAACAGGTAAACTGGTTATGCTGGGCAAATTAACCCCTCCTCTTTAATAGAATAAATCTATTATAGCACATTCAGAGTGAATTTTCAAGGTGTGCATAACCGAATTTATATGAATTTGAAAGTTCTTTGCCAACAGGCAAATGAAATATATTAAATATCCATACGGACGGATGTCCGTAATACCAGACGAAAGGAAGATAGTTATGGCGCTTCCACAGAAGAACCTACGTATCGGTGATATTCTCAAGGAAACAGGCTTTATCACAGAAGAACAGCTTGAACAGGCCCTCGCAAAGCAGAGAGGCACTGGCAAGGTGCTTGGTGATATCCTGCTTGAAATGAACCTTGTATCCGAAACACAGCTTGCACAGGCACTTTCAATAAGATTAAAGGTGCCGTTTGTAGACCTTGCTTCAATAAAGGTTGACGGCGAGGCTGTTCAGAAAATTCCTGAACAGACTGCAAAGGATAAGTGTGTTTTCGCATATATGATAAACCACAACCGACTGATGGTTGCAACAAACGACCCTATCAACTTCTACATATTCGATGAGCTGAAGGTTGTTGCAGGTATGGAAATCGTACCGCAGATTTCCACGAAAACACAGATTGAAGCGGCAATCGCAAAGTACTACTCCTCGTCTGCCATTGAAAAAACAGTGGGCGAGATGGAAGAGGGCGAAACCATTGTTGACGAAAAGGCGGCAGCAAATGCGGCCTCCGATGAACGTGTTGATAATGCGCCTATCGTTAAGCTGGTTAATATGATGGTTGAAACCGCATTCCGTCAGGGATGTACGGATATTCATATCGAAGCGTTCAAGGACAGAACCCGCATACGCTTCAGAATTGACGGCGAACTTGTTGAACAGGATATGAAGGTTCCGCCGTCCTTCCATAACCCGATTATCACACGTATCAAAATCCTTGGCGGTATGAACATCGCTGAGAAGAGAATTCCGCTTGACGGCCGATTCGGTACACGTATCGACGGCGTCAACCTGGATATGCGTGTCAGCACGATTCCTTGTGTATACGGCGAAAAGTGCGTTATCCGTCTGTTGTCCACAGCCGACGACAAGGCGAGAAAAATTACAGACCTTGGTATGACCGAGTATAACTACAAGATGTTCAAGGAGATTATCCGCTGTCCTAACGGAGTTATGCTGGTTACAGGTCCTACGGGTTCAGGTAAATCTACAACGCTTTACGCAACGCTTGGCGAGCTGTCACAGCCGAACGTAAACATTGTAACGGTTGAAGACCCTGTCGAAAAGAAGATAGACGGCGTAAACCAGTGTCAGATCAACGCTAAGGCTGGTATGACATTTGCGGCGGCGCTGCGTTCAATCCTCCGTCAGGACCCGGATATCATAATGGTCGGAGAAATCCGTGACGGCGAAACCGCCGACATCGCAATCCGTGCCGCTATCACGGGACACTTTGTTTTGTCCACACTGCATACCAACGACGCCGCTACAACAATCACACGTCTTGTGGATATGGGCGTTGCGCCGTATATGGTTGCTTCCTCAATCGTAGGAATTATCGCACAGCGACTTGTAAAGCTGCTTTGCCCGCACTGCAAGGAAGAATTCGTGCTTGACGAGCCTGAGGAGCTCAAGCTGCTCGGCAAAACCACACCGACTAAAATCTGCAAGCCCCACTCGGGCGGCTGCAGAGCCTGCCGTAACACAGGTTACGCAGGACGTACCGCTATTCACGAAATCATCGTTACTTCCCCTGATATCAAGATACTTATTACCTCAGGCGCAACCGCCGAGGAAATCGGCGCACAGGCAACCAAGAACGGCACACTGCTTCTGCGTGACAACGTAACGCAGATGGTGCTTGCAGGCAAAACCTCTATGGACGAGCTTGTAAAGGCAACCTACACCGTATAAATCAACTGACGGGGATTAACACGCTGAACCACAGCCCCCTACTCTTAACGTAAAGGAGATATTCAACGTGGAAAACACAACTAATATCGTAGATGTAAATAAAATTCTGGACGACGCACGTGAACTGGGCGTATCCGACGTGCACTTTACAGCAGGTCTGCCGCCTGTAGTACGTCTGCACTCTGCAATCCGTAAGCTTTCGGGCTACCCCGACTGCACCGAGCCGATTATCGTAAACGTAATCAACCAGATTACCTCTATCAAGCAGAAAACCCAGATTTCAAAGGGTCTGGATACTGACTTTTCGTACACCACTCCTTCGGGCTTCCGTCACAGAGTTAACGTGTACAGACAGCGTGGTTATCACGCAGTAGCTATCCGTCTGCTCAGAGATGATATTCCTACTCTTGACGACCTTCATCTGCCTGATACACTCGGCGAATTTGCAATGCACCCCCGTGGACTTATCCTCGTAACAGGCCCTACAGGTTCGGGTAAATCCACAACGCTTGCGGCAATGGTTGACCACATCAACCGTCAGAGAAACTGCCACATCATCACGGTAGAGGACCCTATCGAGTATGTGCACACCCATAAGCAGGCAATGGTAAACCAGCGTGAAATCGGACAGGACGTTGACAGCTTCGCAGGCTCGCTCCGTGCGGCACTCCGTGAAGACCCTGACGTTATCCTCGTCGGAGAAATGCGTGACTTTGAAACTATCAACGCCGCAGTAACCGCCGCAGAAACAGGTCACTTGGTATTGTCAACACTGCATACCACTGGTGCGGCAGAAACAATAAACCGTATCATCGACGTTTATCCGCCTCACGCACAGGGTCAGATACGTTCTCAGCTGGCAAGTACGATTGTAGGCGTTATCTCGCAGACGCTCGTGCCTACCGCAGACCACAAGGGACGTTGTGCGGCACTTGAAATTATGTGTGCAACAGACGCAGTTCGTGCGCAGATCCGTGAGGGTAAGACTCACCAGGTCGGCACAACTATCGCAACAGGTAGAAAATACGGAATGTTCACGCTCGACCAGGATCTCGCAAGACTTGTCCGCACAGGCAAGGTGCTTGATGAGGTTGCAAGAGAGCGTTGTCAGGACGTTTCCGAATACAAGCGCTTCCTCGAAATGGGCGAGGCGGCTTACGAGCAGAACTAAAAAATCAGCATAGGCAAAGGGCTATCCGATATTTCAAGAGGGTAGCCCTTTTTTCACAAAAAAATGGTTTGGTAAACAAGGTTATTCTCGACAGGAGAACGTTATGAAACTAATTACACGAAAAAAACGTAAGGGCTTTACCCTTGTTGAACTGATAGTGGTAATCGCCATAATAGGCGTGCTTGCGGCAATACTTGTGCCTGTGATGTTCGGGGCAGTAGACAAGGCGAAAGTGACCTCTGCTAACAAAACAGCCGCTTCAATTGCGCAGATTGCAGAAATATTCCAGACCGAGGCAGACGCCGCAGGCTACGGAATAAAGCCGAATAGCGTGCAGATGTTCAAGGTGAGGGCGTATGCCGACAGCGGAAAAACTCACTGGAAATGCACCCCCGCAGACCCCGACAACTTCTACGGCGACAGCTCCATTTCGTGGGGTGCTGAAGGCGACTATATAGGCGGCACAAGTATGGTTGCCCTTACTCAGGGCGAGGACAGAATCTGTGCGGCAGTATCAGGTGTACTTTCGGATGTCAAGCAGGGTTCGGCTGTGGTTTATCTTTCAAGCAAGGGCTGTACTTTTGCGGTGTTTACAACCGAAACAGGCAATTATCTTGATGACTCGCAGTATCCGCCTGTCACCAACGGAGAACCTCCCTCAGACTATGTGTGGAACACAAAAACCGCTGGCATAAACCCCGACGGACTTATCATAGGCACTGCGCCCGTTGTGCCGTTAAGTTGATGGGACAATAATTCACTATCTGTTGAATAAAATTCCGATTTATTGTAGTAAATGCACAAAGACAGGCATTGAAAAATGAATTATTTACCAAAAACAGGGGAAAATAATAATTTTTTTCAAAAAACCCCTTGCAATTGTGAAATCTATGTGATATAATACAAACACAAGGAAGCGGTAGGGAAAAAATCTGAAAAGATTGCAAACGTTTTCACAAAGTCGGATGGTTCGGGTAAGTCGAACGACCGTAACGGCACTTCCTTGAAGCCTGATAATTCGGGCGGATTGATTTTGGATATAGCCCCGTCGGGGTTATACATAAAAAAATTTTTTCATAGGAGGTCTTTACAATGATAAAGAAGCTTCAGGCCCTCAAGGCCAAGAAGGGTTTTACCCTCGTTGAGTTGATTGTAGTTATCGCTATCATCGGCGTACTCGCTGCAATCCTCGTTCCTACCATGCTTAACATGGTAACAAAGTCCAGAGTTACATCTGCTAACTCTACAGCAAAGTCCATCGCTGACCAGATCGACACATTCCTTACAAACGCTGACACAATCGGCTACGGAATGAAGACATCCAAGACAATCCTTCAGGAGTTTGATATCACCGTTGACGCAGGCAAGTGGGCTTGCACAGCTGGTACAACAGCAAACTTCAAGAAGGGTAACGGCACAAGCATCACTTGGGGTACTGCTGCATCTGGTGTAGATACTTCTACAACTAAGGTAGGCGTTACAAACGCTGAGACACTTCTCTGCTGCGAGCTTGCAGCTGCATTCCCTGATATGAAGGCTGCTGCTATCCACGTTTCCCTCAGAGGCGACGCTAACGTTGTAGCTCTTGCTTACACAGCTGATCAGAGCACAGCTCTCACAGCTGGTACTGACTGCCCTGCAATTGCATCAGGCACAGGTGCTACTGGTGAGTTCACAACTCCTTTCCAGTGGGATACTAAGACTGCAGGTGTTACATCTACTGGTCTTATCGTAGGTACTTCTCCTGAAGTTCCGCTCGGCTAATAGCTGAAACGGCAACAGGTAGTACATACCTAATTAACGCAAATGTTCCTCGGCGGCACTAGCTGCCGAGGAATTATGCGTATATTGAGATATTTTTAAAACTTTTGTCTGTGAAAGGCAATTCTGTTTTTCAGATACAAGGGTTTTAACCAAGAAACTGAGCGAGGTAATATATATGATACAGACACTACAAAGACTGAAAGCGAAAAAGGGTTTCACCATAATCGAACTTGTGGTGGTTATGGCAATTCTTGGCGTAATGATGGCGATTATTTTCCCGTTCATTACAAACAAAAAGGCAAGAATTGACGAGGCAAACGCCGCCGCAAAGGATTATTATGCGGCTTTGCAGTCGATTATGATTAAGTATTCGCTTTATGAGGGCCCTCTGTCGCCGCAGTACAGCGCAAACCCTGACTTGGGCGATATGCGTTACTATGAAAAGCTTGGCGGAAACTATCCCTACAAAGCAGGAACAACCGCAGGCGACGCACCTGCAACTACAAGTCTGTACATAGCTTTTGAAGTTGACAACGGCGAGATTAAAGATATCGTAACCTATGCGGCTGTCGAATCTGACACTAACTACGCAAACGGCGTTGGTATGTATACTGCTGCGTGCAAGCCTTCAGGCACAGTTAACAACGAGTTCGGCAAACTGCTGAAGGCTGAGCTTAAGGGTCGTATCAGCTATCACGATGGTTTCTACTATGCAAATGTTACTTACAAGCAGATTCTGACAGGCACTATCCCCGCTAAGATGGAAGCTGAAACCGTTAAGGTTCTTTACACAGGCTACAGCCGTGAGCCGCTTCCTGATGGAACAGGTAAAGCTTTCACTACCTACAAGAACGAGAACCTCTACTTCGGCGATGACGCTAATGTTCTTGTAAACGGCGAAGTGTTCGGCGTTTGTGCTGAATACAAGGGAACTTCCACTGTTGGCCAGCCCGGAACCTTCCTCTATTGATAATTACAAACCGTCCCGGAAGGGGCGGTTTTTGCTGTCAAAAAAATTCAATTCTTAGGGGTTTGGGCGGCAACGCGATATATTGTTTTATAAAATATCTGTCTGCTGGTTTTTTAAAATCACTTGACTTTTGTGAATAAATATGATATAATCATCATAGAATAAGGATGCAATATTAGTATTGCTCTTTTGGGCTGGCTGAAAGGCCCAGGTCCACCGAACGGCGGGGAATTTCCCCGCCAATTTTTATACCTGTTGGGTCGAGGATAAATATGGGAAAGAAACTAAGTATTTTTATTGATGAATCGGGAGATTTTGGTTCGCTGAAGGCACATGCTCCATATTATCTGGTTACATTGATTTTGCACAACCAAGATGTAGATATATCAGAAAATATTAAAGGTTTGGAAACGCATTTACA
>JAZQBH010000026.1:0-7014 GCA_045545655.1 Oscillospiraceae bacterium | reverse complement strand
TTGTAGCAGCCCTCAAACGGTTTTTTTGACGAACGTACAGCGCTACCGCCACCACTATTTCGAACACCGCCAATACGAGCACTACTAAAACCGCCTACACGTGGCATTCCTCCGTGTCTTGCCATTTTTATTTTCCTTCTTTTATTCCAAAAATCTGTATAATTCTATTATCTTGTACGTGTCAGCACGCTGTCGCAGTACGGGCACTTTGAAGACTTGCCAGTGTTCTGTGCACCGCAGTTGGGGCACTGAAGAAGTATTTCCTGCATTGGCTGAACAGGTTGAACAGGCTGAGCATTCTGAAACTGCTGAACATTGGGAGTAGTTGTGTTCATAGGCTGCATATCAAGCTTTTCGGGATGTTCCTTAAAGTACTTCTGCGCTTGTCTGCCCTTAACCAAAGACGTAACAGACGAAGAAATAAATATTCCATAAATAAAAACAAGGAACAGAAACACGAAAATAGACATAGGTTGAAATGAGGTTTTCGCAAGGTCGTTCATAACCTCGTTCCAAGATACCTTCAGTGCGTCTGCAAGCGGCATATTCAGCCTTGCTCTGTGGAATGAATCGAGCAGTTTATCAAAAGCAGCGTCTGACAGACACGCAACCGTATCGTCACCACAGCAGAAATCGTAAATCCAGTCCTCAAAATCACCAACCTGATGAGGAATATATACTATCGCCATTGCGTTTTCTTCATAAGTATGAGAATACAACCTATCCTCGGAAAATGCTTCCTTATTGCTGAATTTCTTATACTCTGAATAAGGTTCGGTAAACAGCATTACCGGCATACCCGATTTGTCATACACCTGTTCAAACAGGGTGACAAGCTCAGCTTCTTCCTGTGAGGTAAGAATATCAACGTTATCATAAACAGCGATAAGACTTCTGTCACCGTCAACCTTATGTCCAACCTGAACCATTGACAGGAAACAACCGCCAAACATAAATGAAGCGTGAAACAAAATAAAAATCAACGAAAAAATCGCTCCGAAGCCAGAGCCTGATTTCGTTCCGAAATTCTTGTCGCTTGTATAATATCTGTGATATCTGCCACGACTATCGTAATATGAACGGTTATAGCACCCTTTGAATGGTCTGCTTGATGAACGTGCTCCGCCGCCTCCGCTGCGTGAGCCGCCTCCTGAGCGACTGCCGCCTCCGCCGCTTCGTGAACCCCCGCCGTGTCTTGCCATACTATTCCCTTTCTTACAATTACAGAACAATTACTGTGTAACTAAACAGTCACAAATCAAGTGTATTCAACGAAATCTGAATATTTGCGTAATGCTTATCGGTACGCTTTTTGTCCTTGAACTCACGTTCAGTAAAGTTGCCGAAAATCACATATCTGCCCAGCTCTCTGTACTTATTACCACTATTGCTGTACTCCGTTTTGACGGGCTTCAAAAATTCAAACCAATCCCCACCGTTAATGGTTACTGTACCGCCGAACATATTCGTAGGATATTGTTCGGGGTCATCTCGGTCAACTTTTGGGCGAAACCTTACCATCAGCGTATTAGCATACTTACCCTCGTTTGTAAACGCATACAAACCGAGGTCGTTCCACGTAAAATTCGCACGCTGTTCACTCACCGCATTATTTATCATATCGTTATCTTCCTGCGACAGAAATTCGATATTCACCTTGCCGAAGGTGTGCTTTTGAGCCTCGCCAAAAAGCTCAAACAGCTTTTCCATTTCTATGGGTAAAGTAAACTGCTTTCCGTTTATCGTTATGTACTCCTCGGTGACGTCAATTGTAATATGCTGTGAGGGAGTTTTGTCATAATCGTCCGCAGGGTCGTGTTCCTCAACGACAGGCTCGTTTTTCTTGAAAATGTCCAAAAATCCCATACTTATCCTCCAAGATTAAGCTCAGTTTTTTTATTTATGCCAAGCGACTGTATCCTTCCCTTAGGCTTATCGGCAACTGAAACGCACAGCGTAAAATTGCCGTAGTGCACCAGCTTAAAAGGCAGCGTCATTCCGTCCAGCTCAGGCTGTTTTTCGTCAGCGAACAACGTCAGCCAGTCAGCACCGTTAACCGTAACACTTCCGCCGAAGATATTTTTAGGGAAGTTCATAGCGTTTTTCTTCCGTGGGAAAAACTGAACTGAAATGCAGTTAACATTCTCGTCATCATTTGAATATGCCACTATTCCAAGTTCGTTCCAAAGGTATATGTACCTCACACCTGTACAACCTATGTTGTCCATCGACAGCATATACTCGCCGAAAATCTCTTTCAGCACAGCCTTGCTGCAAGGCAACGTGAGACGAGTGCCGTTTATGTCAAGATACTCCTCTGTAATCTGAAACCGTATATGCTGAGAGGCAGTTGTATCAAAACTCGTGATATCAGGCGCTTTGCGGAACTTATCAAAAATGCCCATTTTTATGTTCTCCCTATTATTGCGGAAGCTGATGTGAGCAAAGCATTCTCACGATTATTCCGCTTACCCCAACACCAGATATATTGGTAAAAACACATTTCAGGGGTGGATAAGATATCCACTCCCGAAAAAGGTGTTATTATTCAAAAATTATCTCGCCGCCATCAATGGTTTCACCGATGATGAATGCGTTTTCGCCGTTAGCCTTAAGCACTTCGATTGTCTTTTCAGCGTCAGCCTTGTCAACAACGATTGCCATACCAACGCCCATATTGAAGGTGTTGTACATATCGTGTTCGGGGATATTACCCTCCTTCTGGATAAGGGTGAAAATCGGAGGAATGGGATAGCTTCCCTTCTTGATTTTCGCACCGATTCCATCGGGGAACATACGGGGCAGATTTTCGTAGAAACCGCCGCCTGTGATGTGAGAAATACCCTTAACGTCAACCTTGCTGATAAGGTCAAGCACGGACTTAACGTAAATCTTTGTAGGAGTGAGGAGCGCCTCGCCCAGTGACATACCAAGCTCAGGAACAAAACCCTTTACCTTCTGCTCGTTGATGTTGAACACCTTACGAACCAGCGAGAATCCGTTGGAATGTACACCAGTGGAAGCAAGACCGATAATAGTATCGCCAGCCTTGATCTTGCTGTTGTCAATAATCTTGGACTTGTCTACAACACCTGTGGAATAACCTGCGATATCGTACTCGTCCTCGGGCATCATACCAGGGTGCTCAGCGGTTTCGCCGCCTACAAGCGCACAGCCAGCCATTACACAGCCGTCTGCAACACCCTTTACAATCTGTGCAACCTTTTCAGGAACATTCTTTCCGATTGCAATGTAATCAAGGAAGAACAGGGGCTTTGCACCACAGCAGATGATGTCGTTTACGCACATTGCAACTGCGTCAATGCCAATTGTGTCGTGCTTGTCGAGAAGCATTGCAATCTTCAGCTTTGTGCCTACGCCGTCTGTGCCGCTTACCAGCACAGGCTCGGTCATACCTGTAAAGTCAGGCTGAAACAGACCGCCGAATCCGCCAATTCCAGAAATGCAGCCAGGGATTTTTGTACGCTCAACGTCGCCCTTCATCAGACGAACACCTTCATAACCTGCTGTAACGTCAACGCCTGCTGCCTTGTAGCTTTCACTGTAACTGTTCATTTTCATTCTCCTTATTATTTAGGCTATCAGCCACTGATTTTATCAAATTATTGTCAAGAATTTTCTGCCGAACGGATTTTATCCTGAACTTACTCCTTGCCTGTCCAGCAGTAGCTGCACAGGTTGCACTCGGGCAGACCAACCGCCTCAATCGTGCCTTCCATCGACTGGAACTCAAGCGAGGTAAGCTTAAGTCTGCGGCAGATTTCGTCACGCAGTTTCTTTCCACGCTCGGTTGAGCCGTCAGAATACTCTGCAATGTACTTCACGCCCTCGTCACCCTCAAGCTCGTCTATGATGCGTCTTGCGATAAGGTCAAGCTCAGAGGTGCTTCTTGAGAAGTTAAGGTACTTACAGCTGTACATAATCGGAGGACAAGCGGAACGCATATGCACTTCCCTTGCGCCGTTTTCATACAGGAACTCAACTGTTTCACGAAGCTGTGTGCCACGCACTATGCTGTCGTCAACAAACAGCAGACGTTTTCCTTCAATAAGCTCGTGCACAGGTATCAGCTTCATTTTGGCTACCTTGTTACGCATTGCCTGATTCTGAGGCATAAAGCTACGTGACCATGTAGGTGTGTACTTTATAAACGGTCTTGCAAACGGAATTCCGCTGCGGTTTGCATAGCCTATTGCGTGGGGCACTCCCGAATCGGGCACACCGCAGATGTAATCAACATCGGGCAGCTTGCCGTTGCGGATATCATATTCCGCCATAATCTCACCGTTACGTGTACGCATTGTTTCGACGTTTACACCCTCGTACACTGAGTTCGGGTAACCGTAATATGTCCACAGGAATGTACACATCTTGAGATTCTGCTTATTGCCCTCGCTGAGTACCTCAACCTTCTGAGGTGTAAGCTTTACTATCTCACCGGGAAGAAGCTCACGGTAGGTCTGATAACCCAGCTTCATAAACGAAAAGCTTTCCGTTGCCGCACAGTAGCCGTCGTCACGTCTGCCGATAATGACAGGAAGTCTGCCCATCTTATCACGGGCGCAAATAACTCCGTCCTCAGTGAGGATAATCAGAGCAATCGTGCCGTCTATACGCTCCTGTGCATAGCGGATTCCCTCTTCAATGCTGTTCTTCTGCGCAATCAGCTGACCGATAAGCGCAGAGGAATTCAGCTTGCCGCTTGTCATAGTTTCAAAGCTTGCGTGGCTCTGGTCAAGAAACTCATCGCAAAGCTCCTTTGCATTGTTGATTATACCGACATTGCACACCGCATAGCTGCCAAGTCTTGAACGGAGCAAAATCGGCTGAGGGTCCGTATCACTGATACAGCCGATGCCGAGATTACCGCTCATACCTACAATATCGTGTTCAAACTTTGTCTTGAACGGTGAATTTTCAATATTGTGAATTTCTCTCTGAAAACCCTTTTCACGGGAATAAATCGTTATACCGCCACGTCTTGTGCCAAGATGGGAATGATAGTCCGTGCCGAAGAACACGTCATCTGAACAATCGTTTTTGCTGGCTACGCCAAAGAAACCACCCATATAAAACTCCTTTTCGGCGAAATATTATCGCTGTTTTCCAACGAAATTCTGCCGACTGAATTGCTTTTAAATCAAATATACTCAGCTGATTAAAGAGCCGCAATCTCTTCCTGAATTTTGCGGTCAGCGGAGTTGATGTTGTCAACCATCTCCTGCTTTGCCGCACAGAGCTTCTGTGCAAGAGCCTCATCGCTGAGTGCCAGAATCTGCACTGCGAGAATAGCGGCATTTTTTGCACCGTCAACTGCAACAGTAGCAACAGGGATTCCTGGAGGCATCATAACTGTTGCAAGCAGTGCGTCAAGACCGTCAAGGTTGCTTGAGCTGCACGGAATACCGATTACAGGCAGAGTTGTATGACCTGCAACAACACCCGCAAGGTGCGCCGCCATTCCAGCCGCGCAGATAACAACTCCAAAACCGTTTGCTGCAGCATTCTTGGCGAAATCACACGCAAGCTCGGGGGTTCTGTGTGCGGACATAACGTGGCACTCAAACTCAACGCCGAAATTCTTCAGCTCTGCCAAAGCTTTTTTCACCGTGGGAAAATCGCTGGCACTGCCCATAATTACTGCTACTTTTTTAACTGACATACCTTAATCTCCTTCAAAGAAAAATAGCTGTAACCTCAAAAAAGATACAGCTATACTATATTACTATTTTCATTTTTGGGTGCAAAATCCCCGTAAACTTCCACAAAGCAGCTTCGTACATATAACCTTAACATCTTCTGCACTCTCCTGTCGGTCGGGAAATAGGTTTTACACGCCAGCAGTCAATTCAGCACAAATCCGCGTAAAACACACGACCTTTTGTGCAA
Source organism: Oscillospiraceae bacterium (assembly GCA_045545655.1). GTDB lineage: Bacteria > Bacillota > Clostridia > Oscillospirales > Ruminococcaceae > CAG-115. The sequence goes on along the minus strand of JAZQBH010000026.1, from coordinate 1,104 downwards.
TCAGAAACAACTACACTATATATTGTACTATATTTAAACAGAAATTTCAAGGGGTTTTTCAAAATTCTCCATAAATGCTAAAAAATGAAGCGAAACACACAGCCTGTCCGTCATTTAATACTGTTATACATTAAACCAAGAAATCCCCTTGAAACCACAAAATATAGTTTTTCAGCTTACATTATGCGAGAATTGTTGATAACCAAGCCAAAATTCACCCCAAGCGACTGAGCCGCACGCTTGCACAGGCTCATACGCTGAAGGAATATCTCGAAATATTCCATAACTGAGCTTATCTTAAGGTCGATTTTAAGCGTGAGAATAAGCTCTTTTTTGTCTTCAGAAAACGAGAGCTGTGAACTTTCAACAGCATAATTAACACGGTCGTGAATATCCTTAGCGAGGTTTTCAGCATTCGGGATAAACTCTCCTTCAGCGGTACGCACACGACTGCGGCGCACATCTGACTTATCAGCAATGATAAGTGCAGCAGCAATGGGAGTTACGGGTGCGGCAGAGCCTTCGTCGTGGTTGCCTATTGCGGAAATTATCTTGCAGATTTCATCGGCAGGCATACCAAGTCGGTCAAGCAGACGGAAAGCCATTACAGCGCCTGTCTGTGCGTGGTTCTGTCGATTTACCACGTTTCCGATATCGTGCATATATGCGGCAATCTGTGCAAGTTCGCAGGTGCGCTCGTCGTAGCCGAGTGTGTTGAGAATCATAAATGCAGTGGCCGCCGCACGCTCAACGTGTGCATTGGAGTGCTCGGTAAATCCGATAGACTGCAAAGCCGCATCTGCGTGGTTTATGTAAGTCTGAACGTCTTTGTTGTTCTTTATATAATAATAGGTAACGTTGCTCATAGAAATCCTTTCACCATTGTTGTCTGTCTGAAAAATCTTATGCAGACCCATAAAAACAGTCTGCTCATTAGATTATAGCAGATAATAGCAGAAATTTCAAGTATTTTTTTCAAATCCCCTTGACAAACAAAAACAGTTATGGTATAATAATATAGTCGCTGATTTAACGACATTTAATATGGAGAGGTATCGAAGTGGTCATAACGAGGCGGTCTTGAAAACCGTTTGGGGGAAACCC
>JAZQBH010000025.1:0-2333 GCA_045545655.1 Oscillospiraceae bacterium | reverse complement strand
AGACGCACTGATTACCATTATGATTTCAGCGTCGTCCTTCAGCTGGAGAAGCATCTGCAGCTTGCTGTCGGGCTTGAAGCCTGGCAGTACACGTGACGCGTGGTAATCGTCGAACAATTTTCCGCCGAACTCAAGATACAGCTTGTCGCCGAAATGCGAGATACGCTCTCTGATGTGCTTGGACTGCATCTGAAGATATTTATCGTTGTCAAAACCTGTCTTTTTCAAATCATTACCCCCTTGAAGTAATATTATAAAAACACCGCTGATTTACAGTGTATTATAAAAACTACTCCCTCTATTGTATAACAAATTCGCAAAAAAAGCAAGGTGTTTTTAATATTTTTTTAAATCTTTTCTGAAAAAAAGGGTATCAGGCAGTCTGCCCGATACCCTTCTGGTTATTGACTTCAGCTGTATAACGCTCAGTGTATTTACTGTCAGTTTGAAATACTGTGCAGAACTTCCTTCAATGCAAGGGGCAGGAAGGGCTTTGTGAGGTAATCCTCCACGCCGAATTCCGTTGCCTTGTTTATGGTTTCAAGATTTTTATCGCCTGTCATAAACACAACAGGAACCTTATGCTTCTCCTTGATACGTGCAAGCGTTTCAAAACCGTTCATATCTGGCATAGCCACATCAAGAAGAACGAGGTTTATCTTCTGCTTGTCAAGTATTTCCAGTGCCTGTTCGCCGCTGCTTGCGCCTATGATGGTATAGTTTTCATCGTCCTTGGTAATAGCCTCAATCATTTTTATATTCATCGGCTCGTCGTCAACTACAAGTATGTTCTTCTGCATTGAGTTGAGTTCTTTCATAGTGTAGGACTTGTCTTCATCTATCATCTGCAGCATAATATCAGCAATTTCTGGGTCGAACTGAGTGCCCCTTCCTTTTTCGATTTCAGAGCGGACTATATCCTGCGGCAATGCCTTGCGGTAGCTTCGGTTGCTTGCCATAGCGTCATAAGTATCGGCAACGCTGATAATTCTCGCAATTTCAGGAATGTTCCTTCCTGTCAGACCATTCGGATAACCCTTGCCGTCGTAGCGTTCGTGGTGGAACTTTGCGCCATAGGCAATGGTCTTATCATCGTAGATTTCCTTGAGGATATGATAACTGGTAACAGGGTGAATTTTGATTTTTTCGTATTCCTCGTCGGTAAGTTTTCCTGGCTTGTTGATAACAGCCGCAGGAACACGGATTTTACCTACGTCGTGAAGCAGACCAGCATAATAGATGTTGTCCTGTTCCTTTTCGCTTTTATTCATACGCTTTGCAATTTCACGGGAGTATTCTGCAACACGCACCGAGTGACCGTTGGTATAGCGGTCCTTGGCGTCGATTGTCTTGACCAGCGCACGGATAATTTTCTTGTTCATTTCGTCAATCCTGATATTGCTTTCCTTTTCAAGCTTAACAGATTGGTTCATTCTTGCAAATGTGATGACAAAGAAAATAATAATCAGCAGTGAAATTCCGCTGCATACGATAATATTGTGCGTAAGCGTTGTACGTGAGTCGGCAAAGAGTGCGTCGTTGTTTACAACCATCACCACATTCCAGTCGTCCAGAACGGTGTCGGTAAACACTGTTACAGATGTTCCGTTGAGTTCGGTTTCAAAGCTGGTTTTCTTTTCAGAAAAAACCCTGTTGACAATCGGACTCATCTGAGAAGATTCAGAAAGATAGTTCTTACCCTTTTCGCTAATGTCGTTGTGGGCAACTACCAGACCGTTGCTGTCGATTACAAAACCATATCCGATGTTATCGAGTTTAATTCCTTCTGTCAGTTCCTGAATACGGTTCATTCCGATGTCCAGCGAAAGCACGCTGTCGTCGTCGTGTAACATCTGACTTACCGAAACCATAATAGTGTTCGTCTGTGCGTCAAGATACGGAGATACAATCGCAGGCTTGCCGTCAGCCTTTGCTGCTGCAGTGTACCAGTCTCTGCTTCTTGGGTCGTAGTCGCTGTCGGGCACCCAGCCTATTCCGTCAATGTAAGTGCCGTTGAACAGACCGTATACGCCTGTGAAATTCTCATCTATCTTTTCCTTATACAGCTTTGACTGATATACAAGAAGATGCTCGATTTCCTCTGCTGATGCGTTATTTTCCATCATATATTCAACGGAAACCGCCGTAGTCTGAACAACGCTTTTTCCGCTGTCGAGATATGATTCCAGTTCTTCTGCAACCTGTGCAATATGGCTTGTTCCTATATCCGTCATAGTTGCTTTTATGCTGGAATTAAAGGTTATGTAGTTATATATTACCATCGAAAATAACGCTACAATAATTCCCAGCAAGGTGAATATATATCCTTGTTT
>JAZQBH010000024.1:0-1929 GCA_045545655.1 Oscillospiraceae bacterium | reverse complement strand
CCCCTAATCAAGAATTACCATTTTTCACATACAGTCCTATACGCACTAAATTTTTTTCGGTAGTATAAATTTATCTACTTACATTAAACGCATACATTCCACTGTACCTTGCGGCGGTGCGGAGTTCCTCCTCAATTCTGAGCAGACGGTTGTACTTTTCAACACGTTCTGAACGTGAGGGTGCGCCTGTTTTAATCTGACGGGTGTTAAGTCCTACGGCAAGGTCTGCGATGAACGTGTCGGCGGTTTCACCCGAACGGTGAGATGCGATAGCGGTGTAGCCAGCCTTTTTCGCAGACTTTATCGCCTCGATAGTTTCAGATATAGTGCCTATCTGATTAGGCTTTATCAGCACGGAGTTTCCGCAGTGATTTTCAATTCCCTTTTCGATACGCTTAACGTTGGTTACAAACAAGTCGTCGCCGACCAGCTGAACACGCTTTCCAAGCCGCTCGGTGAGCTTCTGCCAGCCCTGCCAGTCCTCCTCATCGAGGGCGTCCTCGATTGAGATAATCGGGTACTTTCCGCACAGGCTTTCCCAGTGGTCAATCAGCTGTTCGCTTGTAAACTCCGTGCCAGCCTTCGGGAGAGTGTATTTTCCCTGTGCGCCGCCCTTCCACTCGGAAGCCGCCGCATCAATCGCAAGCATAAAATCCTTTTCGGGCTTGTAGCCTGCTTTTTCAACTGCACTGAGAATGCACTCCAGCGCCTCTGTGTCGCTTGCGAAATCGGGAGCAAATCCGCCCTCGTCGCCCACAGACGTTGCAAGTCCCTTGAATTTGAGGATACCGCCCAGCGTGTGGAACACCTCCGCACACTGCCGCAAAGCCTCCTTGAAACAGCAAGCGCCGACGGGCATTATCATAAATTCCTGAACATCAAGCGTGTTCGCCGCGTGTGCACCGCCGTTGAGAATATTCATCATCGGCACGGGCAGATAGTTTCCCGAAACGCCGCCCAGAAAGCGGTAAAGCGGAATTTCAAGCGACATTGCCGCCGCTCTCGCACACGCAATTGACGTTGCGAGAATTGCATTCGCACCAAGCCCCGACTTATCGGGGGTGTTATCTATTGCGTGCATAGCAAGGTCGATGGTGTAGGTGTCGCAGGCGTCAAGACCGATGATTGCTTTTTCGATATCACCTGAAATATTCTCGGCGGCAGTTTTCGTGCCCTTACCGCAATAACGGCTGTCGTCGCCGTCACGGAGCTCAACCGCCTCATATTCGCCCGTGGAAGCGCCGCTGGGTGCCGCTCCGAACGCTACCGTGCCGTCAGCGAGGTGAACCTCAGCCTCGACAGTGGGGTTTCCACGTGAATCAAGAATTTCTCTGCCGACTACCTTTTCAATCTCTGTAAAGTGCATAACTATTCCTCCTTAACTATAATAGTAAGGATAGTATGGCTGAAATAACAGGTAATATGCAAATAGCGGCTTTCGTGTAACCGAAAGCCGCTTGGTTTGTCATTTTTAAACTATGCCACAAAAAGAAATAAAAGCCGTTTACGCCCAAAATACAACGGTATTTATATAATTGTGTTTTATTGATTATCTATATTATCTGATTGTATTGTATCAACTTTAATAATCTTTAACATTTTATTATATTTATTCTGATTTTTCTGTATCTGCTTTTAACTGTATATTATTATCAATACAATAATCAATGCACAATTTGCAAAAAGTTGTCACAGGTATATTTTGACTATTTGCAACAGTATCAATTATTCGTTTTTTCTCATTTTTTATTTTTAAATTTATACTTTTATAGTGTGTAGCGTCATATTTTTGATTAGCTTTTTTTCTTGCTTCTGAAATCATAATAATAACCCCTTTTGTATAAAATAAATAAAAAACTGTACAGATATAGTGTACAATAAATACAACAGATAAACACAACGGCAAACACAAAACCCACTTCAACATCC
>JAZQBH010000023.1:0-5658 GCA_045545655.1 Oscillospiraceae bacterium | reverse complement strand
AAGATAGAACAGGTCAAATCAAAGGAAGAATAAGGCGAGCAGCTTCGTATCCGTGAAATTGACGACCTTTTCGCATTCCTTGAAGAAAAGGATAATTATTACGAGCAGCAGCTTAAAGCCCTTGAAAACGCAAAGAACTTCGCCGAAGAAGAAACCCGCAAGGCAAAGGAACAATACGAAAAAGCCGCTGAAAAATACGAGCTTGCAAAAAGCGAAATAGACCGTCTTTCCGAAAAGAACAAAGACGAAATCGTGCCCGAAGAATACAACTTCTTTGTGGAAAACCTCGGTATGCTTACTCCTGCGGAAAACAGGGTGTACGAACTGTATCTTTCAGGCAAAACCGCAAAGGAGATTGTGCAAATTCTCAACATTACTGAAAACACTCTGAAATATCACAACAAGAATATTTACAGCAAGCTGGGAATTTCCTCACGCAAGCAGCTGCTCCGATTTGCCGCACTGAAACAATACAGGGACGGAAAAGAGGACTGGACATAACAAAATCGGGTTTGCCGCTTGTGCAAACCCGATATTTTTAATAAGTCTGAATGTTTGAAATATTTTTAAAAAATAATGAACCGCAAACAAACTAATGACAATATGTAAGTGAAAGGCGGTGAGAAATTGACATCAGAGGAATTTGAAAATCTGCTTGAAATTCACGGGAATGACATATATCGGTTCTGCGTACACATTATGCGCAACAGAGAAAATGCCGACGACCTTTATCAGGACACCGTGCTTACAGCATTCAGAAAAGCAGATACGCTAAACATTTCAGAAAACCCGAAATCATATCTTCTTTCAATAGCAGTAAAGCTTTCCCGCAATTATTTCCGCAAGGAAAAAAGAAAAAATGTAATATCATCTGACGACGATACGCTGAATAATCTGACCGACAATTCTGATATTCAGTCAGCCGCTGAGGAGCAAGCACTGAAAACTGCTTTAAGGAAAGCCATTTCGGAGCTTGACGAAAAGTACAGGATACCTGTTGTTCTCTACTATTTCGACGAGCATAAGCTGGAATTCATTTCAGAGATTATGAGGCTTCCTCAGGGAACAATTAAAAGCAGACTACACAAAGCAAGGCTACTGATTGCCGAAAAGCTCAAAAAGGAGGGATTTACCGATGAATGAAAAACTTATGAGAGATATTCTTTCAGAAAAGCAGGAAGTGCCTGAAGAGCTGAAAAAACGTATCCACGACGAGCTTATCAGACAAGAAAAGGCCATTATGATACGAAATATTACACTATCGCTTGCAACTGTTTTTCTCTTCACTTTTACATTATTCACATTTGCTTTTCTGTTTCTCGGAGATTATCTTTCTCTTATCTTTACTTTTGCTTTTTCAGTTTTCTGTGTTATTGCCGCAACAGCGCTTGCGATTGCCGCAGGAAAATATGAAATGAAACTTATCAAGAAAGGACTTTGTTAAAATGATTGCTATTGCCCCCATACTTTTTATAACTCTTATTATAGCCACAACGATACCGCTTATTGCGTTGTATGTTTTTATCTGCCTTTATGTCTACAACGACGCCCTTGTCAACAGCGACAAGCCTGTAGTATGGCTTCTCATAACCATATTTACCCCTAATCTCTTAGGCTTTCTGATTTATATGCTTGCAGGAAGAAACAAGCCTGCCAAGCCTGTAAGAAAATTCAAGATACCTGCAATTATAAGCGCAATAGTTCTCGTTGTAATGGTTGGTGCACTGACAGCAACGGTTGCGTTTTCAACCAGTCTGCCTGTAATCGACAATGTTTCTTTCGGAATGGTTGAAAACAGAATTGGCTCGCAATGGGAGGTGTCCTTCAAATCCTCAGGTGAACGCCTTGTACGAACAATAGCACTGACCGACGAGGAACTTGAAAACCTCACTATTGAAGCAAGCTGTGACGAAGGCAACATATATCTGCTGTTCTTGCAAGGAGAAAACTCTGAAGTTATCAACATATCTGATTACCCAAAGGGCAAACCACAGCTTGAAGGTTTTACCGCAGGAAATATAAGGCTCTCTCTTTATAACGAAGGAGCAACCAACGCAAAAATCAGGATAGACTGGTAATAACACAAAAGGGGCTGACTTCAGCCCCTTTATTTTTTACATACTTTTCTACGAAATCCAGAGAAACAAAAAAACCGCACTATTGTGCGGTTTTTTCTGGCGGAAAGAAAGGGATTCGAACCCTTGAACGGGTATTAGCCGTTACACGATTTCCAATCGTGCGCCTTCGACCAGCTCAGCCATCTTTCCAGATATTACGTCAAGGTTAAGCACCCTCAACGTTTAATATTATATCACATCTTGTCTTATTTGTCAATAGCTTTTTTAAAAATATTTTCTACATTTTAAAAATATGTAAATATGTAAAGTCGGGGAGTTATCCCCGACTCGGTTCAGCGCTTGTTCTGGCTGTTCTGACGGCTTTCGTTCTGCTTAGAAGAGTTAGACTGGTTGTTCTGGTTGGACTGGTTGGACTGGTTGTTCTGGTTGGACTGGTTATTCTGGTTGTTCTGATTATTCTGATTAGACATAATCTTAAATCCTCCATAAGGTAAATATAATCGGCTTGGTTGCCGCAAATATATTTTGTTCGGATTTTTCTCAGATATACGCAGAAAATCAGCTATAATTTATGACGTTCATGCGGCTGAATGGATATTCCCTCGGCACGTGCAGATTTAAACAACTCATCAAGCAGGCAAAGCACAGCATTTTCTTCGTAAATCAATGCGTTTATCAATTTTTCGTCTTCCACGAAATTCAGAGTATTACGGATATCGTTTAATCGGCGGATAAGCTTGCTGCATTCTCTTTCAATACGCATACGGCGGTTTTCTTCGGGAGTTGTCTGCTGTTTCAGAAATTTCATACCAAACCTCCGAAGTGACTTTTCAGACCCCGAACAGCAGATATACCGCCATTCCGCAGACAAGCCAGGCTGTGCAATCGGCAGTGAGTGCGGCTGGAACGGCATATCTAGTCTTGCGGACCTTAACCGCCGAAAAATACACTGCAATCGTGTAAAACGTAGTTTCAGACGAGCCGATAAGCGTTGCCGCAACACGCTCTGCAAAGCTGTCTGCACCAGCTGACTGCGCTATTTCGTTGTACACCGCCATTGCTCCGCTACCCGAAAACGGTCGGAGAATAACAAGCGGCATTGCCTCAGCAGGAAATTTCACTGCATTGCAAAGCGGCTGAAGCAAGTGCGTGAGTGCGTCTACTGCGCCGCTTGCCCTGAACATTCCTATGCACACAAGCAACAGAACCAGCGCAGGGAGTATTTCTGTGCAGGTTTTAAGTCCCTCCCCTGCACCCTCGCAGAATGCCTCAAACACGTCAACACGCTTTATAGCCGCATAGATAAACACCCCGACAACAATTACAGGAACAATATAATCTGTCATACCTCACACCTGTTTTTTCCGTGACAACCGCCCGAGAATTTTTGCCGCAAGCACAGCAACCGTTACCGAATACACCGACACAATCCACACGCACGGGAGAATATCCATAGGGTTTGCCGCACCGTTCGCTGAACGGAGTGCCGCCGCTGTCGCAGGGATTATCTGCAGACTTGCCGTGTTCAGCACCGCAAGCATTATCATATTGTCAGACGCCGACTTCGTATCGGATTGCGGCTGTTTTTCTTCTTCGGCGATTGCCTTCATTGCGGCAATTCCCAGCGGAGTTGTTGCGTTGCCAAGTCCGAGTATATTTGCCGCTAGATTAAGGGTAATAAGTCCTGCGGCTTTTCCGCCCTTTTTAAGTCCGTGAAAAAGCAGATTTACAATCGGCGAGAGCAATGCCGCAAGCTTTTCAGTAAGCCCAGAGCGTTCGGCGACCTTCATTAAGCCGCACCACAGGCACATCACTCCGCAAAGCGATATTGCAAGCTCTACCGCCTCGCCCGCTTTATCCAGTATCGCTGACGACACCTGAGGAACAGTTCCTCTGAACATTGCAAAAACAAGCGAAAAACCAGGGATTATCAACAAAATCAGTTTCATATAATCTCCTATAAATGTAATAAATTGTAATCTTCCACAAATCAACACAAGAAAATTGTCGGTTTATACAAATGTAAATATTTAACTGTAAAACAATTGACAATTTTATCCTTTTATGGTATAATACTACATAAGGAAACTGTTTACAATCCATAGTTGAGCTACGGATTGCAGACGAACATCTGAAAGACTTTTTAAAAGGAGGAATTTCAAATGGTTAAATCCACAGGTATCGTACGTAAGGTTGATGAGCTCGGAAGAATCGTTATTCCGATTGAGCTGAGAAGAAACCTTGACATCGACGAGAAGGACAGTCTTGAAATTTACGTTGAGGACGACCAGGTTATCCTCAAGAAGTACTCGCCGTCTTGCTCATTTTGTGCAAACGCAAGCGAGATTACAGTTTTCAAGGGCAAGAACATTTGTCAGAACTGCCTTGACGAACTGAAAAAGATTTCTTCTACATAATATGTAAGGGGTGTTCAGAATAGAACACCCCTTTTTGTTATTAAATTTGCTGTGTTACTTCTTTTTACGGAAGTTCGGGTTATCGTCAGGTTCACGCATTATAACGTCATAAAGTCGCTGTGTTTTGCTGGAACGTGCGTGCTGACGCTTTTCACGTATCATTTCAAGCTCGGATTTTTCTTCCTCCACAGGCATATCTGCGCTCTCAGACATCTGAGCGTTCACAACAGGCTCTTGCTGAGGTGAAATCTGCTCATTGCGGAAAAGCCCTCTGTCCTCCGTCCATATTCCTGCAGGAGCTTCATCGCTTCTGAGCGGACGTGACGGAACAACCCGTTTCGGCTGTTCAGGTACAGCTGTATGTGCCTGACTATCAGGATAATCAGCATACGCTGAACGGGAATTACCTCTTGACATACCAGTTTCAGACTGCTCAAGCACATCAAAGATGGTTTCTATATCCTTGAACGGCTCAAGCATATCCTCATCAAATAAGCCATAAAAATTTTCGTCATTTCCCTGTGCGTTGCTGTTCATCTCGGTCGGTGCGGAGTATTGTACCCTGCCTGTGCCCGCCTTTATCTGAGGTGGCGGAGCAGGATGTGCCGATTGTACAGGTTGCGCAGGCTGTTCAGGAGGCATAGGCTGTGAAAAAACATCAAAAGTATGATCACTGCCGCTGTCATTCTGCTGAACGGACGCCGCTGTTCTGTCAAACGGATTTACGGTTGTCACAGATTGTCCCGACATTTTTCCGTAAGCACTTATTGCCGCCGCATTTTTCTTGATTACACGGGGCTTAGGTTCAGGTTCAGCTACTGCCTGTTCAGGTTTAACATTTTGAACAGTCTGAACGGGTTGTTCAGCCGTCTGCTGAGGCTGAGCGTACTGCTCTGCCGATGGCTCGTTATAAAATTCAGCAGACTGGTATCTGTCCTGTTCAGCATACTCCATACGGGAGCGATTGTCGGTCATCTGAGGTCTGCCGTCTGTCTGCGGCTGAGCATTATAATCACGGATAATGCGGCTGTTTGAGCTGGGATTAGGCGTTATCCGCTCATACTCCTGATTTCTTTCGCCGCCGTACTGTCTGAAATCACCCGACATATCAGCGGATACAGTATTGCGTTCGCGTCCGTCTGCTACGGGAGGCTTCGGGTAAT